>NZ_WJSP02000328.1 GCF_009720255.1 Agromyces humi
TCACGAGCAAGGCGCACGACGGCGACCGCGACTTCCTGAGCCTCGGAACCGGCGCGTGGGACGCCTCCGGACGGCCGAGCTGGGTACGGATCGACCGCGTCTTCCGAGTGCGCACCGGGGGGATGCGTCGCGCAGGCGGCCGGATGCTTCGGCGTACCCCTCGCGGTAGAACGCGTACGTGGCGATGAACCGCGTCGGCAGCTGGTGCGGATGCAGGTCCCACCCCTGCGGGAACCCGCGCTCGAGCGAGCGACGCACGAGCCGCGCGTGCAGCCGCCACGCCTCCTGCATGCGGGCGCCGACGGGCAGCACGTTCGTCGACCCGTCCGAGAGGCGGATGCCCGTGCCCGCGACGGCGACCTGCATGAGGCCCTTGGCCAGGTCGGCGGCGGGATGCTCCATCGACTGGTACCCGGCGGCGATGCCGAGTGCGGAGCTGTAGTCGTAGGTGCCGTAGTGCAGCCCGCTGATGCGCCCGGGCACCGCGGTCGCGAGCTGGGCGAGCGGCGAACGTCCGTCGGCACCCAGCACGACCTGCGGGGTCTCGACCTGCACCTCGAACCGGAGCCTGCCGTCGGCGAGTCCGTGCGCGCGTTCGAGGGCGGCCGCGGCATCCGCCATCGCCTCGACCTGCGCGACGGTCGAGACCTTCGGCAGCGTGAGCGCGAGGCCGTCGGGCAGGCCGCCGTGTTCCAGGAGCGCCGTGATGAACAGGTCGAGCGTGCGGATGCCGCGGGCGCGCGTCGCGGCCTCGAACGACTTGATCCGGATGCCCACGAACGGCGGGGCGAACCCCGCGCCCTCGGCGGCGATGACCCGCTTGGCGGCGCGGACGGCGTCGGCGTCCTCGACGTCGTCGCCGCGGTCGCCGTAGCCGTCCTCGAAGTCGACCCGGAGGTCCTCGATGGGCTCGAGCACGAGCTTCTGCTCGACCGCGGAGGACACGACCCCGGCAGTCTCCTCCTCGAGGCCGACCGCGACCGCGACCGCCTCGACCCCGCCCGCGCCGTCGACGGCCGCCAGGGCGTCGCGTCCCCACAGCGCGGGCAGCTCGGGGGTGTACCGGTCGGCGGGCACGTAGACGGTGTGCACCGGTTGGCGCGACCCGTCGTCGCCGGGATAGGCCGTCGCGAGGAGCCGGTCGGTCGCGGCGAGCCGGGCGTCGATGGCGGCGAGGGTGACGGCCGAGAGGGCGGTGCGCACGCTCACTCCAGCAGTTCGTAGGCCGGAAGGGTGAGGAAGTCGACGTACTCGTCGGCGAGGCAGAGCTCGGCGACGAGGCGGGCGGCGGGCTCGGTGAACGCGGCGAAGCGCTCTGGCGTCGTCTCCGCGCGGAGCTTCGCGACCTCCTCGTCGAACACCTCCTGCACGAGTTCAGGAGTCATCGTGCGCCCGGTGTCGGCGAGCACCACGCCGTGCCGGAGGTGCTGCCACACCTGCGATCGCGAGATCTCGGCGGTCGCGGCGTCCTCCATCAGGCTGTGCAGGGCGACCGCGCCGCTGCCCGCGAGCCAGGCGGCCGTGTAGGCGACGCCGACCGAGAGGTTCGTGCGCAGGCCGGCCTCGGTGACGGCGCCGCCGGTCGAGGCGACGTCGAGCAGTTCGGCGGCCGACACGTCGACCTCGGGTCGCTGCCGGTCGAGCTGGTTCGGCCGGTCGCCGAGCACCGAGTCGAACACCTCTCGGCAGACGGGCACGAGGTCGGGGTGTGCGACCCAGGATCCGTCGAAGCCGTCGTTCGCCTCGCGGGTCTTGTCGGCCCGCACCTTCTCGAAGGCGACGGCGGTGGCCTCGGGGTCGGCTCGGTTCGGCACGAACGCCGCCATGCCGCCCATCGCGACGGCGCCGCGACGGTGGCAGGTCTGCACGAGCAGCTCGGTGTAGGCGCGCATGAACGGCGCGGTCATCTGCACGTCGGCCCGGTCGGGCACGATGAACTCGGGGCCGGCATCGCGGAACACCTTGATGATGCTGAACAGGTAGTCCCAGCGGCCTGCATTCAGGCCCGACACGTGCTCGCGCAGCTCCCACAGGATCTCGTCCATCTCGAACGCGGCCGGGATCGTCTCGATGAGCACCGTCGTGCGAATGGTCCCGAGCGGCAGGTCGAGCGCCTCCTGCGCGTACACGAACACGTCGTTCCAGAGCCGGGCCTCGAGACGCCCCTCGAGCTTGGGCAGGTAGTAGAACGGCCCGTCGCCGTTGTCGACGAGCTGCCGCGCGGTGTGGAAGAAGTGCAGCCCGAAGTCGACGAGCGATCCCGAGCCGCGCTCGCCGTCGATGAGCACGTGCTTCTCGGGCAGGTGCCAGCCGCGCGGTCGGGTCACGACGGTGGGCCTGCGGATGTCGTCGCGCAGCGCGTACGCCTTGCCCTCGGGCGAGGTGTACGCGAGGGTGCCGGATGCGGCGTCGCGGAGGTTGCGCACGCTCCCCACGACGTTGGCCCACGTCGGGCTGGACGCGTCCTCGAGGTCGGCCAGCCACACCCTCGCACCGGAGTTGAGCGCGTTGATCGCCATCTTCGCCGGCGATGCCGGCCCGGTGATCTCGACCCGGCGGTCGGCGAGCGCCGGCGGCGGCGGCGGTACCAGCCAGTCGGCGGCACGGGTCTCGGCGGTCTCGGGCAGGAAGTCGAGCGCCTCCCCGCGCGCGATCCGCTCCCGGCGCTCGGTGCGGGCGTTCAGCAGCTCGCGACGGCGCGAGTCGAACCGCAGGTGCAGCTCCTCGACGAACGCGAGCGCTTCGGCGGTGAGGATCTCCTCGCCGCCCGGGACCTCGCTGTCACGGGCGATCTCGATGCTCATGCGGCGGCCGCTCCCTTCCGGGTCGATACTCCTCGCGCTGCCCTCATCTTGGCGCACATGCGTGCCCGGCGTCACCGGATCGGGCGCAAGTCCCCGGCGTAGACTCCGACAAAGGAGTGTGCATGGATCACATCGACGTGACCGTCAACGGACGGCGACACCCGTTGCAGGGCATCGCCGCGCAGACGACCACCCTGGACTGGCTTCGCAGCCTGGGCCTCACGGGGTGCAAAGAGGGCTGCGCGGAGGGCGAGTGCGGCGCCTGCGCGGTGCTGCTGGCCACGGACGACGAGCACGGCGGCACCGAGTGGACGGCGGTGAACGCCTGCCTGGTGCCCGCCGCGGCCCTCGCCGGGCAGGAGCTCGTGACCGCCGAGGGGCTCGGGTCTCCCGAGGACCCGCATCCCGTGCAGGCGGGACTGGCCGCAGCGGGCGGTTCGCAGTGCGGCTACTGCACCCCCGGCTTCGCGTGCAGCATGGCTGCCGAGTTCTACCGTCGCGGTCGGCACGAGGGCGAGGCCGAGGCACCGGATGCCGAGGCCACCGTCGAAGGCCGCACCGACGCCCATCACGGCCCGAACGGCTTCGACCTGCACGCGCTGAGCGGCAACCTCTGCCGCTGCACGGGCTACCGGCCGATCCGGGATGCCGCATATGCCCTCGGCTCGCCGGAGGACGGTGATCCGCTCGCCGAGCGCCGCTCACGACCGGCGCCCGATGCCGTGGCGACGCACCTCGACGGCGACGACGGGCGGTTCGTGCGGCCCGCCTCCCTCGACGACGCGATCGCCCTGCTCGGCGATGAGCCCGACGCGACCGTCGTCGCCGGCACCACCGACTGGGGCGTCGACGTGAACCTCCGCGGTCGACGGGCGCCCCTCACGGTCGCCATCGAGCGGCTGCCCGAGCTGCGCACCTTCGCCGTCGGCGACGCGAGCATCGAGCTCGGCGCCGCGCTCACGCTCGCCGAGGTGCAGCGTCGCCTCGACGGGCGCGTCCCGCTGCTCGCCGAGCTGTTCCCGCAGTTCGCCTCGCCCCTCATCCGCAACCGGGCCACGATCGGGGGGAACCTCGGCACCGCCTCCCCCATCGGCGACACGGCGCCCGCCCTGCTCGCGCTCGAGGCGAGCGTCGTGCTGGTCTCGGCCGACGGCGAGCGCGAGGTGGACCTCGCCGAGTACTTCACCGGGTACCGGCAGACGGTGCGCCGCCCCGGCGAGCTCATCCGCGCCGTGCGCATCCCGCTCCCGCTCGCCGAGCTCACGGGGTTCCACAAGATCGCGAAGCGACGCTTCGACGACATCTCGAGCGTCGCCGTGGCCTTCGCGCTCGACCTCGACGACGGCGGCATCGTCACGGCCGCGCGGATCGGGCTCGGCGGGGTCGCGGC
>NZ_WJSP02000329.1 GCF_009720255.1 Agromyces humi
CCGCCGAGCCGATCGCGCGGGTCTTCGAGCTCGCGCCCGCCCTCGACGAGGTCGTAGAGCACGGGCAGCACGATGAGCGTGAGCGCGGTCGACGACACGAGGCCGCCGATCACGACGAGCGCGAGCGGCTGCGAGATGAACCCGCCGTGGCCGGTGAGGCCGATCGCCATGGGCAGCAGCGCGAAGATCGTGGCCAGCGCCGTCATGAGGATCGGGCGCAGACGTCGCGACGAGCCGTGCAGCAGCGCGTCGCGCACGTTCATGCCGCGGTCGCGGTACTGGTTCACGAGGTCGACGAGCACGATCGCGTTCGTCACGACGATGCCGACGAGCATGAGCACGCCGACGAGCGACGCGACGCCGAGCGGGATGCCGGTGATGACCTGCAGCGCGATCGCGCCGGTCGCCGCGAACGGCACGGACACGAGCAGCAGCAGCGGCTGCAGCAGCGAGCGGAACGTCGCCACCATCACGATGTACACGATGAGGATCGCGGCGAGCAGCGCCAGCCCCAGTTGCGAGAACGACTCCTGCTGGTCGGCCGAGACGCCGCCGATCGACGCCGTCGCGCCGGCCGGCAGGTCGGCGGTCTCGACCGCCGCGGACACCTCGGCGCTCGCGGTGCCGAGGTCGTCGTCGTTCGGCGTCGCCGACACCGTGGCGCTGCGCAGGCCCTGCACCGTCGTGACCGACGAGGGCCCCTCGACCTGCTCGACGGTCGCGAGCGAGTCGAGGCGCACGAGCCCGGTGGGCGTCGGCACCTCGAGGGCCGAGAGCTCCTCCACCGACGTGGGCGGGTCGTCGGACGCGAGGTAGATGGTCAGCGTCTTCTCGTCGATGACGACCGAGCCCGCCGACTGGGGCTGCATCGCGGCCGAGACGAAGCCGCCGAGGGCGACCTCCGAGTAGCCGGCGGCCGCGGCAACCGCCCGGTTCACCTCGACGGCGACGTACTCGCGCGACTCCGACAGGTTCGACGAGGTCTGCGCGAGCGAGTCCAGCCCGTCGAGTTCCTGCTGCACCGCCTCGGTCGCGGCCTGCAGGTCCTCCGCGTTCGACGCCGTGACGTCGACCTCGATGTCGCTCGAGGCGCCGAAGCCGCTCGAAGCCGCCAGCGTGATGTCGCCGATGCCGTCGAGGTCGTCGAGCTCCTGGCGCACCTCGGCCTGCAGCGCGTCCTGGTCGGCGTCCTCGTCGGTCGTGATCGAGTAGGTGATGGTCGCGCCGTTGCCGCCGCCGAGCGCCGCGGCGAGCCCGCGCCCGCCCGAGCCGATCGAGGTCTGCACCGTCTCGACGCCCTCGGTCTCGCGGACGACCTGCTCGACGGGCTCCGATGCGGCGGCCAGCGCGTCGAGGCTGGTGCCGACCGGCAGCTCCTGGGTGACGCGGAACGTGTTCTGCCCCGACGAACCGAGGAAGTTCGTCTTCATGAGCGGTGTGAGCGCCAGGGTCCCCACGAGCACGAGACCGGCGATGACGAGCGTCACCACGCCGTGCTTCAGCGTCCACGCGATGATCGGGAGGTAGCCGCGCTGCAGGCGCGAGGGGTGCTCGAGCTCGTCGACGGCCTGCTTCGGGTTCTCCTCGTCGACGAACGCCGCCGCGGCGACCTCGCCCGCCTCGTCGTGCTTGTGCAGCTTCGCGGGCTTCAGGAACCAGTAGGCGAGCACCGGCACGATCGTGAGCGACACGAGCAGCGACGCGGCGAGCGCGATCGTGACCGTCAGCGCGAACGGCCGGAACAGCTCGCCGGTGACGCCCTCGACGAGCGCGAGCGGCAGGAACACCGCCACGGTGGTGATCGTCGACGCCGTGATCGCGCCGGCGACCTCGCGCACGGCCCGCACGATGGTGGTGTCCTTCGGGGCCCCGGCGACCAGGTGCCGCTTGATGTTCTCGATGACGACGATGGAGTCGTCGACGACGCGGCCGATGGCGATCGTCAGCGCGCCGAGCGTGAGGATGTTCAGCGTGTAGTCGGAGGCCTGCAGGCCGATGAACGTGATGAGCACCGACGTCGGGATCGAGATCGCGGTGACGAGGGTGGCGCGCACCGACATCAGGAAGACGAGGATCACGATCACCGCGAAGAGCAGGCCGAGCAGGCCCTCGGTCGCGAGCGACTCGATCGACTGCTGGATGTAGGGCGCCTGGTCGAACACGACGGTGAAGGTCGCCCCGGGGTTCGTGGTGTCGAGCGACGACTCGAGGTCGGGCAGGATCTCGCGCACCGCGTTCGACACCTCCACGGTGTTCGCGGCCGGCAGCTTGGTGACCGCGATGGTGAGCGCGGGTTCTCCGTTCACGCGCGAGATGCTCGTGACCGGGTTGTCGGTGAGCTCGACGGATGCCACGTCGCCGATGGTCGTCGCGACGGGCACGTCGCCCGTGGCCGGGCCGGCCGCCCCGGCCCCCGCCTGCGCACCGCGGAGCACCGGGAGCCCGGCGATGTCCTCGACGCTGCCGAGCGTGACGCCCGTCTGCACCGCGAAGGTCGAGTCGCCCTCGGTGATCGTGCCGGCGGGCACCAGCAGGCCGTTCTGCTGGAGCGCCGTGCGGATGGCCTGCTGCGAGATGCCGCGCGCCGCCAGCTCCTCGGGATTCGGGGTGATCGTGACGCGCTGTCCGACGTCGCCGATGAGCGTGGCCTCGCGCACGCCGTCGAGGTCGTTGAGCTCGCCGAGCGTGGTGCGCGAGATCTCGTCGGAGAGGGCGCTGATGTCATCGGCGCCAGTGACGGCGACCTGGATGACGGGGAAGTCGTCGAGGCTGAGGGCGAGCACCTGCGGGTCGACGTCCTCGGGGAGCTGGCCCGCGATGCGGTTCACGGCCGAGAGCAGCTTCTGCTCGGCGAAGGCGAGGTCGGTGCCGTACGTGAAGCTCGCCGCGACCCGCGACAGCCCCGTGGAGCTCGTCGTCGAGGTGGACTCGAGGCCGGTGATGCCCTGGATGGCGGTCTCGATCGGGGTCGAGACGTCCGTGTTCACGACGTCGGGCGACGCGCCGGGGTACGACGTGACGACGGAGAGCTGCGGGAACTCGATCGACGGTGCGAGCTCCTGCTTGAGGCTCGAGAGCGCGAGGCCGCCGAAGATCGCGACGACGATAGTGACGAGCGCGATGAGCGCTCGGTTCTTCATGCTGAGCGCGGCAAGCAGGTGCATCCCCTGATTCTCGCAGGGGCATGCATGCCAGAACGTCACGGGAAGCTGGGAATAGATGCATGGCAACCCCCCGAACAGGGGCCGCACCCGGAAAGAGTTTTCACGCTAACGTCGGAGGACGGGGGTGAGAGACCGATGATCGAAGCGGATCGCACACGGCAGGTGCCGTGGCTCCGCTACGCCCTGTTGGGCGCGATCACCGTCGTCATCTGGCTCGCCGTCAGCCTCTTCGCGAGCGCGTCCGGCGCGTCCGCCGACGAGAACCAGCCGAACGGCCAGGGCAAGGGCCTGCTGGGCCTGGTCGGCTCAGTGGTCGGAGCCGTCTCCGAGACCACGGGCGCCGTCGGCGACACGGTCGGCACCGTCGTCGAGACGGTCGTCGAGCCGGTCAACACCATCGTCGAGCCCGTCGTCGAGGCGGTCCCCGAGCCCGTCGCTCCGGTCATCCAGCCCGTCGTCGAGGCCGTTCCGGTCGTGACCGGGACCGTCACCGGCACCGCGAATGCGGCGGTCGGCACGGCGAACACGGCCGTCGGCACCGTCGGCAATGCAGTCTCGGCCACGGCCAAGGCGGCCGCCGGCAGCGGTGCGGTGGGCAAGGTCCTGCACCCGGTCGGGCACGGCGTCGACAAGACCGTCAGTGCGCTCCCCGTGGTCGGCGCCGTGGTGCCCAAGGGCCTCATCGGCAAGACGGTGGGCGGCGTCGCCGACACCGTCGACGGCACCCTCGGGGCAGTCGTCGGTTCCATGGGCCCGCTTCCCACCGACGGCTCCGGCATCCTCCCCCAGCTCCCGTCGATTCCGCTCCTCCCGGGCGGCTCCGGCGGTATCGGAGGGTCCGGCTCGCCCGTGATACCGGGCCTCGACGACCCGCTCGGCAGTGCTGCGCAACCAGCCGCAGCCGTGAGCGGGCCGCCCGTGAACGCGCCGGCAGCACTTCGCTCGAGCGCCGCCACCACGCCGTCGCCCGACTCCGAGTCCACACCTGTGCCCGCCGACCTGTCGGGCACGATCGCGCCCGCCGACCCC
>NZ_WJSP02000033.1 GCF_009720255.1 Agromyces humi
AGCGCACCGAGCGCAGCGAGGAACGTCCACGGCTTGCGCCGCACGAGCACGTGCCCGCGCCGGGAGGTGAGGCGGGTCCACGGGCCCGTCTCGAAGAGCCGCACCGGGTCGTCGCCGAGGAAGCCGAGGCTGAAGGCGCCGAACGCCGCTCCCGCGGGCACGTACTCGAGGCCCGGCACGCCGCGACCCCAGACCTCGGAGCGCACGCGCTGCACCAGTTGCTCACCGGTGCCCTCGGGGATGGCGGTGGCGACCTCGTCGATGCCCGCGCGGGCTGCGGCCTCGAGCGTCGCGGCATCCGTCTCGCCAAGTGCCCGCCAGCCGCCCCTGGGCGGCGAGATGCCCGCCCACGTGACCGTGTTCACCTCGGGCGGCCGGGTCATCGTGACGGGGCGGGACTCGTCGTCGTCGGCGAGCTCGGAGCGGGCACGCACGATGCGCTCGACGAGCGACCGCATCGGCACGACCACGTCGAAGTCCTCGGTCTCGAAGAGCGCGAACGTTCGCAGGCCGAGGACCGTGGGACTCTCGTCGAGGATGCCGCGTGGATAGAGGATCGCCGTGTAGACCGCGAGGATGCCCGACCCCGCGACGAGGCGCACCGAACCGTCCTCGACGCGACCGGCGCGCTGCAGGTAGGTGTGCAGGTCACCGAGCGACAGGCTGTCGGCGAGCGTGAGTTGTTGAACCATCTGCTGTCTAAACTACCAAGGGAGCGCCGCCGCCCCCTGACGTCGGCGTCTTCGGCGTCGTCCGGCGGCCGCCCCATGACACGGAGGAACGATGAACGGTCCCATCGACGGCCTGCTGAGCACCCTGAACCTCACCGACACGGGCGCCCGCACCACGGAGGACATCTTCACCGGGCCGTCGCAGTGGATGCCGCTCGGTCGGGTCTTCGGCGGGCAGGTGCTCGCGCAGTCCATCGTCGCCGCCATGCACACCGTGCCGGCCGACCGCACCGTGCATTCGATGCACGGCTACTTCCTGCGACCCGGCGACGTGCAGCATCCCATCACGTTCTCGGTGGACCGGATCCACGACGGGCGGTCGTTCTCCACGCGCCGGACCCAGGCCTACCAGCACGGCGAGCCCATCCTGTCGCTCATCGCCTCGTTCCAGACCCACGACGACGGCGTCGAGCACCAGGTCGACATGCCGCGCGACCTCCCCGAGCCCGAGTCGCTGCCCTCGACCGCCGACGTGCTCGGCCACGTCGACCACGACGTCGCACGCTACTGGTCGAGCGAGCGGGCCTTCGACGTGCGCCACATCCCGTCGCCCGTGTACCTCCGGGTCGACGGCGACCGCGTGCCGCGCCAGGCCGTGTGGATGAAGGCGGTCGGCACGCTCTCCGACGATCCGAAGCAGCACCGCGCGGCGCTCGCGTACGCGAGCGACTACACGATCCTCGAGCCGGTGCTCCGTGCCCACGGCGTGGCGTGGGCGACACCGGGCCTCAAGGTGGCGAGCCTCGACCACGCGATGTGGTGGCACCGCGACGCGCGCGTCGACGAGTGGCTGCTGTACACGCAGGAGTCGCCCTCGGCCAGCGGCGGGCGAGGACTGTCGCTCGGCCGCATCTACACGCGCGAGGGCGTGCTGATCGCGAGCGTCGCCCAGGAGGGCATGGTCCGCGTGCCCGAGCCCGGTGCACACGACTGAACGCCCGTTGCACTCGACTGAACGAAGGAGCAGGCCATGACGACGTCCTCAGACCTCACCAGGCGCACCGTGCTGACGGTCGGATCCGCCGGCGCAGTCGGCGGGGTCCTGGCGCTCGCGGCCTGCGCAGCCGATGTGTCCGACGGCTCGACCCCCTCGTCATCCAAGCCGACGTCGGCACCGCCGAGCGTGACCGATGAGCCCGTCACCGGAGCGACCGGCGCACCCGACGCCCCGGCCGTGGGCGAGGACATCGCCGCCCTCGCCGACGTCCCGGTGGGCGGCAGCATCGACGCCACCATCAACGGCGAACCGGCACTCATCGCGCAGCCGACCGCCGGTCAGGTCGTGGCGTTCAGCGCCATCTGCACGCACCAGGCCTGCGTCGTCGCCGCCGCGGGCGACGAGTTCGACTGCCCGTGTCACGGCTCGAGGTTCGACGCCGCCACGGGCGACGTGCTCAACGGCCCGGCGCTGAAGCCGCTTCCCTCGATCCCGGTCGCGATCTCGGGCGACCGCATCGTCGCGGCCTCCTGACGTGGAGTACACGTTCGCGGGGTTGCCCCTGCACGTCCTCCTCGTGCACGCCGTCATCGTGCTCACGCCGTTGGTCGGCCTGTCGCTCGTCGTCATCGCGGCGTGGCCCGCGGCGCGTCGGGTGCTGTGGATCCCGGTGCTCGTCGCGGCGGCCCTGCTCCTCCCGCTGGGCCTCGTGACGATCGAGGCCGGCGAATGGCTGCAGGCGCGCGTGCCTGCTGCGCCGCTGATCGCCGAGCACACGACGCAGGGCGAGGACATCGTGCCGTGGCTCTGGGCGCTGCTCGTGGTGGCAGTGCTCGTCGCGGCGTGGGCCGTCGTCGAGGGCCTCGCGGCTCGCCGAGCGACGGATGCCGCGCCGCGCCGCCCGTCCAGGGCGATCCGCATCGCCGTGGGGGTCGTGTTGACGGTCGCAGCGGTCGCCGTCACGGTGGGCGCGACCTGGACGATCGTGCGGATCGGGGAGTCGGGGAGCCGCGCCGTGTGGGAGGGCTCGTACAGCGACGTGCCGCTCGACCGCTGAGGTCAGCGCCGCCGGAGGGCGAGCGTCTCGCCCAGGTAGGGCTCCCATGCCGCTCGCTCGCGGTCGGAGATGCGTCGCGGGCGCTCGGTCTCGGTGTCGACGAGCACGATCGTCGTGATCGCACGCGTGTACAGCACCCGCGGATCCACGCCGTCGGGTGAGAACACCTCGTAGCAGACGTCGAGGCTCGCGCCGCCCATGTGACCGATCCAGAGTTCCACGTCGAGCGGCTGGCGCTGGTACGGGATCGGCGCGAGGTACTCGACCTCCTGCCGGGCGATGAGCGTGATCGTGCTCGCGCCCGGCGACGCGTCGATGACCGCGGTCGACGCGCCGACCGCGTGCTCGGGCGTGTCGGTGCTCACCCAGAACGCCTGGATGCGCGCCTCCTCGAGGAGGCTCAGCATGCGGGCGTTGTTCACGTGGCCGTATGCGTCGAGGTCGGACCACCGGAGCGGCGTCGGCACGTGCAGCCGCATGTCAGTCCCTCGTGAGCTTGCGGTACGCCGAGCGGTGCGGCTTGGCCGCATCCGCGCCGAGCCGCTCGATCTTGTTCGCCTCGTACGACTCGAAGTTGCCCTCGAACCAGTGCCAGTACGACGGGTTCTCGTCGGTGCCCTCGTACGCGAGGATGTGCGTCGCGATGCGGTCGAGGAACCACCGGTCGTGGGTGATCACGACGGCGCAGCCCGGGAACTCGAGCAGCGCGTTCTCGAGGCTCGAGAGCGTCTCGACGTCGAGGTCGTTGGTGGGCTCGTCGAGGAGCAGGAGGTTGCCTCCCTGCTTCAGCGTCAACGCGAGGTTCAGCCGGTTGCGCTCCCCACCCGAAAGGATGCCCGCCCGCTTCTGCTGGTCGGGGCCTTTGAAGCCGAAGGTCGACACGTAGGCGCGGCTCGGCACCTCGGTCTTGCCGACCTGGATGTAGTCGAGCCCGTCGGAGACGACCTCCCAGAGGGTCTTGTTGGGGTCGATGCCGCCACGGGACTGGTCGACGTACGAGATCTTGACGGTCTCGCCGACCTTCAGCTTGCCGTCGTCGAGCGGTTCCATGCCGACGATCGTCTTGAAGAGCGTGGACTTGCCGACGCCGTTCGGGCCGATGATGCCCACGATGCCGTTGCGCGGAAGCGTGAAGCTCAGGCCCTCGATGAGCACCCGGTCGCCGAAGCCCTTCTTCAGGCTCTTCGCCTCGAGGACGATGTCGCCCAGGCGCGGGCCCGGCGGGATCTGGATCTCCTCGAAGTCGAGCTTGCGCGTGCGGTCGGCCTCGGCCGCCATCTCCTCGTAGCGGGCGAGGCGCGCCTTCGACTTCGCCTGGCGCCCCTTCGCGTTCGAGCGGACCCAGTCGAGCTCGTCGGCCAGGCGCTTGGCGAGCTTCGCGTCCTTCTTGCCCTGGACGGTGAGACGCTCCTGCTTCTTCTCGAGGTAGGTCGAGTAGTTGCCCTCATAGGGGTAGAGCCGACCGCGGTCGACCTCGCAGATCCACTCGGCGACGTGGTCGAGGAAGTACCGGTCGTGGGTGACGGCGAGCACGGCGCCGGGATACTTGGCGAGGTGCTGCTCGAGCCACAGCACGCTCTCCGCGTCGAGGTGGTTGGTGGGCTCGTCGAGGAGCAGCAGGTCGGGCTTCTGCAGCAGGAGCTTGCAGAGCGCCACGCGACGCTTCTCTCCGCCCGAGAGCACCGAGACCGGCTCGTCGCCCGGCGGGCAGCGCAGCGCGTCCATCGCCTGCTCGAGCTGGGAGTCGAGGTCCCACGCGTCGGCGGCGTCGATGGCCTCCTGCAGCGTGCCCATCTCGGCGAGCAGCGCATCGAAGTCGGCGTCGGGCTCGGCCATCGCGAGCGAGATCTCATTGAAGCGGTCGACCTTCGCCTTGATCGGCCCGACGCCCTCCTGGACGTTCTCGAGCACGGTCTTGGTCTCGTCGAGCACCGGCTCCTGCATGAGGATGCCGACGGAGTAGCCGGGGGTGAGCTTCGCCTCGCCGTTCGAGGGCTGGTCGAGCCCGGCCATGATCTTCAGGATCGTGGACTTTCCGGCGCCGTTGGGACCGACGACACCGATCTTGGCCCCTGGGAGGAACGCCATCGTCACGTCGTCGAGAATGACCTTGTCGCCGACCGCCTTGCGGGCGCGCACCATCGAGTAAATGTAATCCGCCATGTCGCCTACCAGTCTATGGGTCGCGTCTCGCCGACGAGACAGCCGCCGGTGCCGAGCGGCGGGCGAACGGCGCTGTGGTAGCCGCCGGATGCGGGCCCGTACTGTCCCACGAGGCACTCGCCCTGGAACAGCACCGCGAACTGCACCGAGTCGGCCTGCAGGTCGACGGTGGTGCGATCCGCCGTCACCTCCATCTGCGTCTTGTCGAATCCCGCCACGACGAGCGCGTCGATGAAGTCGCGTCCCCCTGCGTCGGCCTTCCCCGTGATCACCGCGGTGTTCACGCTGTCGAAGTACGGCAGGTTCTCCGATGCGGAGAGCTGCGGGCTGAGCGTGGGCGGTGCGCTCGGCGTCGGCCGGGTGGTCGCCGGAGTGCTCGGCGAGGCCGATGCGGAGGGCTGGTCGGGCGGAGAGCCCGTGCAGGCGGCGAGGGCCACAACCAGCGCGGCCCCGGCCAACGCCGAGACCGCGATCCCCGTGACCCGCCGTGCCATCGCTCCCCCTCATCCGGCGGTGCGACCGCCCGAGCCGAGTCTATGGGGTGCCTGCACGGATCGGGCGGTCGCGAATGCCCTCACACGGCACTCGCCAGCTGCGCCTCCTCGGCATCGACCTCGTCGGCGGCGGCGAGGTGTTCGAGGCCCTCATCCGCCACGGATCCGAGACCCGTCGGCGGGGCGACGACCTCGGAACCCGGCCAGGCGCTGGGCTCGGACACGCCGCCGGCCTCCGCGTCGGCCGCGGACTCCCGCCGCACCTTGGTGAGCACGGTGGTGCCCCAGGTGAGGTCGTGGCCGATCGCCTCGGCCTCGATCTCGATGGCCGTGCCCGACTTCTCGCCGTTGTCCCACGCGCGGAGGCGCAGCCGGCCGTGCACGACCACGCGGTCGCCCTTGCGGATGGAGGTCGCCGCGTTGTTCGCGAGCTGGCGGAAGCCCGAGACGGTGTACCAGTTCGTCTCGCCGTCCTCCCAGGCCCCCTTCGCCCGGTCGAAGTAGCGCCGGGTCGATGCGAGCCGGAACGAGGTGATCGCGAGTCCCTGGCTGGTCACGTGGACCCGCGGGTCGTTGCCCACGGCGCCGGTCACGGTGATGGTGTCGGTCATGTCATGCTCCTCGGAGTCTGCGCCGCCGCCGATCGGCGGCTCGCGGCATCCGGAGCTGCTCGTGCCGGACCAGGCCCCGGATGCCGCGTCGCACCAGCATCCCGTCGCGTCGCGGCATCCGGAGCAGGCGCCGATGCAACCTGGGCGACCCGGCCGCAGGCCGGGCCTGTCGAGGACGAGACGCCGCCATAGAGTAGCTGGATGACCTACGTCGCCATTCCGGAACGCTACGACCACATGCGCTACAACCGGGTCGGACGGAGCGGGCTGAAGCTGCCCGCGCTGTCGCTCGGCCTCTGGCACAACTTCGGCCACGACCGGCCATGGGACACGCAGCGCGCGATCGTGCGCCGGGCGTTCGACCTCGGCATCACGCATTTCGACCTCGCGAACAACTACGGCCCGCCCGCCGGCAGCGCCGAGGAGAACTTCGGCCGCATGCTGGCCACCGACCTCGCGCCCTACCGCGACGAGCTCATCGTGTCGTCGAAGGCCGGCTACGACATGTGGCCCGGCCCGTACGGCGACTTCGGCTCGCGCAAGTACCTGCTGTCCTCGCTCGACCAGAGCCTCGGACGCCTCGGGCTCGACTACGTGGACATCTTCTACTCGCACCGCCCCGACCCCGAGACCCCCGTCGAGGAGACCATGGGCGCGCTCGCGAGTGCGGTGCGCCAGGGCAAGGCGCTCTACGTCGGCATCTCGAATTACTCCCCCGAGCAGACGCGCGCCGCCGCAGTCGCCCTCGAGTCCGAGGGGGTGCCGCTGCTCATCCACCAGCCGCGCTACTCGATGTTCGACCGTCACATCGAGGACGGGCTCTTCCCCGTGCTCGAGGAGGTCGGCGCGGCCAGCATCGTGTTCTCACCGCTCGCGCAGGGCCTCCTGACCGATCGCTACCTCTCCGGCGACGTCCCCGCCGACTCCCGGGCCGCGACCAGCCGGTTCCTCTCCGCCGAGAAGATCAGCGACGACTACCTCGAGCGGGTTCGCGGGCTGGATGCGATCGCGAAGGAACGCGGGCAGAGCATCGCGCAACTCGCGCTGTCGTGGGTGCTCCGCGAGCCGCTCGTCGCCAGCGCGCTCATCGGCGCGTCCAGCGTGGCGCAGCTCGAGCAGAACGTGGCCGCGCTCGACGCCGCCCCGCTCGACGCTGAGGAGATCGCCCGGATCGAGCCCTTCGCCGCGCACGGCACCGCGCTCGGCTGACCGGCGCGCCGCCGGGTGACGGCGAATCCCTCCTGCGCACCGCTTCGCGTGTCGGTGGCCGGCCCTAGCCTCGCGTCAGACGCAGGGCCGGCTGCACGACGAAGAGGAGCGACATGTCCACCACCGCGCTCACGGCGACCATGCTCACGGCGACCGTGCTCACCGAGACCCCGCTCACCGAGACCCCGCTCACCGACGCACGCGACAGCATGGCCGCCGTGCGCGGGCTGACGGTCACGGCCGTCGGGCCGGGCCTCTGGCGCGTCTGCCGTGCGCAGGGGCCCGTGCTCGGCCACATCGAACGACGCCGGTACGGCGGGGGCGACCGCTACGTCGCCCGGCGACTGGTCGGTGGCGGCATCCGCTCGATGGAGCTCGGCGAGTTCTGGTCGGCGACGGATGCCGCGGAGTGCTTCCGCTGACGACCGCGCGCGGTCCCCGACTCTCGTCGGCGGGCCGCCCGGTTGCTGCCACGCCGTCGCGCCTCGGCCGACGCGCCCCGCACCACGGGTAGCCTGCGCTCATGCAGTGGTGGAACGATCTCATCTCCTGGCTCACCTCGAGCGCGGCGCGGCCGACCGTCTACGCGGGCCTCGTGCTCTTCGTCGCGGTCCTCGCAGCCGGGCTCCTCGCCGCGTGGATCGCGTCCGCCGCGATCCGCCGCGTGGTCGCGCAGCGCGACCGTGAGGCGAAGACGGCAGCGATCGCCGCGCTCGTCGACGCGGCAACCGAAGCCTCGGTGTGGAACTCGCTCACGCCGCAGGAGCAGGTGCTCGCCGACCGCACCGTCGGCCAGGCCGACATCCTGGTGCGGCTGCTGCCGATCCGCGGCTCCGATGTGGCCGCGAACTGGGCCGCCCACCAGTTGCACGAGCTGAAGCGGGCCTCCGCCACGTTCGGCTACCAGCTCGATCCCGCCGTCGTGGAATTCCGTGATCGCATGCTCGACTGGGAGCGTCGCCCTTCACGGGCACGCAAGCAGTTCCAGAACGACCTGGTGCGTTGGCGCACACAGCGGCAGGAGCCCGAGGTCGTCGCCGTCGAGGCCCAGGACGCCTGGGTCGCCGAGCAGCACCACGAGCGCTATCAGTCGGCCGCGACGATCGACGCGGGCGCCCGCTCGACCGACACGGCGCCGACGCCGACGCTCGACGACGCGCGCGCCTGAGGCGCGACCCTCAGATCCACCAGTCGTCGAACATCGACACCGGCACGGCGCGCTTGTGGCGCGTCTGGAGGAAGCGCGCCTCGATGCGCTCGGCGATCTCGGGATCGATGTCCTCGCCCTCGAGATAGGCGTCGATGTCGTGGTACTTGAGGCCGAGGTTCGCCTCGTCGGTCTGGCCGGGGTTCTCGTCGAGGAGATCCGCCGTCGGCACCTTCTGGTGCAGCTGCTCGGGCGCTTCCAGGTGGCGCAGCATCACGCGCCCCTGTCGCTTGGTCAGGCCGGTGAGCGGCAGGATGTCTGCGCCGCCGTCGCCGTACTTGGTGAAGAACCCGGTGACGGCCTCGGCGGCGTGATCGGTGCCCACGACGAGCAGCCCGTGCTCGCCGGCGAGGGCGTACTGCGCCACCATGCGCATGCGGGCCTTGACGTTGCCCTTGCCGAAGTCGCTGATCGGCTCCCCGAGCGCGTCCTCGAACTCGGCGGCGAGGCCGTCGACGCCGCGCTTGATGTTGAACACGACGGTCTCGGGCGGCCGGATGTAGTCGAGTGCCGCCTGCGCGTCGGCCTCGTCGCGCTGGACGCCGTACGGGAGACGAACCGCGACGAAGCGGGTCGGCTGGCCCTCGGCGACGAGTTCCTCGGCGGCCATCCGGCACAAGAATCCGGCGAGCGTCGAGTCCTGCCCGCCGCTGATGCCGAGCACGAACCCCTTCGCACCCGTCGTGCGGACGTAGGTCTTCAGGAAGTCGATCCGAGCACGCACCTGCTCGGCGGGGTCGATGGTGGGGCTGACGTTCAGTTCCGCGATGATTCTCGCCTGCAGGTCGCGCATGCCTCGACGATACCGCCGCGATGTTTCGCCGAGGCAACATCGACGTCGTCGTCGCGCCCGCGTCGACCCCTAGGGCCCCGCTCCGCTAGCATCGCGGCAGGCGCCGGTCGGTTGCGCCGGAACCGGGGGTGCGACCATGGACGTGTCGATCGGCACGCTGGTGCTGGTGCCGGCCATCGCGGTGGCGGCACCCCTGCTCGTCCGGGGCCTCGCACGCTGGGTGGCGATCCCGCTCGTCGTCTTCGAGATCCTGCTCGGCCTGCTGCTGGGCCCGGCCGTCCTCGGCTGGATCGTGCCCGACGACTTCGTGCAGTTCCTCTCCGAGTTCGGGCTGGCGATGCTCTTCTTCCTTGCCGGCAACGAGATCGACTTCGCCGCGATCCGCGGGCGCCCGATCACCCGGGCGGCGATCGGTTGGATCATCTCCCTCGTCGCCGCCTTCAGCATCGCCGTGACATTCGCCATCCACCCGTCGGCTGCAGTGTTCATCGCCATCGCATTGACCTCGACCGCACTCGGCACGATCATGCCGGTGCTCCGCGACTCGGGTGACCTGAAGACGCCGTTCGGCGTGGCGGTCATCGCGCTCGGCGCGGTCGGCGAGTTCGGGCCGCTCCTCGCCATCTCGATCTTCCTCGGCGGCCGATCGCCGCTCGTCGGGGCGCTGGTGCTCGCCGGGTTCGCGCTCGTCGCGGCCGCCGCCATCTGGATGGCGGCGCGGGGCGTCGGCCGCCGGATGCACCGGATCATCACCGCCACCCTGCATACGAGTGGCCAGTTCGCCGTGCGTCTCGTCGTGCTGGTGCTCGTCGCGCTCGTCGCGCTGAGCGTCATCCTCGACCTCGACATGCTGCTCGGCGCGTTCACCGCGGGCGTGCTCTATCGACTGCTCCTCTCGGGCGCCCCTCGGCCCGACGTCGAGATCGTCGAGGGCAAGATCGAAGCGCTGGGCTACGGATTCCTCGTGCCGATCTTCTTCATCTACACCGGCGTGACGTTCGACCTCGCGGCCCTCTTCGCCAACCCGTGGACGATGGCCCTCCTCCTGCTCGGCGTCGTGATGCTCCTCGTGGTCCGCGGGCTGCCGTCGCTGCTCGCCGCACCGCGCGGCTCCAGCCGCCGTGACCTCGTCGCGACCGCCTTCTTCGGAGCCACCGGGTTGCCGATCATCGTCGCCGTGACCGCCATCGGCGTCGATCAGGGCGACCTCCCGACCGGCACCGCCGCCGCGCTCGTCGGTGCCGGGATGGTCTCGGTGCTGGCGTTCCCGCTCGTGGCGCTGACGGTGCGTGGGCGTGCGCCGGTGCCGGGCGCACGCGCGGAAGGCGACGACGTCGAGGTGCCCACCGAGGGCTGATCAACGTCGCCCGCTATGCTTGCGGGGTCGGCCCCCGTAGCTCAGCGGATAGAGCAGCAGCCTTCTAATCTGTCGGTCGCAGGTTCGATTCCTGCCGGGGGCACCGTGGTGGGCCTTGGCGGCCCTGTCCGGCCGTGTGCTGTCCGACGGCCCCGGTAGACTCGCGGCATGGCAACCCCGAGCGACCGTCTGGTCTGGATCGACTGCGAGATGACGGGCCTCGACCTCGAGGCCGACGAACTCGTCGAGATCGCAGTCGTGATCACCGACTACGACCTCAACCCCGTGGATCCGGGGCTCAGCATCGTGATCAAGCCCGATGCGAGCGCCCTCGAGAACATGGGCGAGTTCGTGCGCGCGATGCACACCGAGTCGGGCCTGATCGAGGAGATCCCCAACGGCGTGAGCGTCGCCGAGGCCGAGTACGAGGTGCTGGAATACGTGCTGAAGCACGTGCCCGAAGAGCAGAAGGCGCCGCTGGCCGGCAACTCCATCGGCACCGACCGGTCGTTCATCGCCAAGTTCATGCCGCGACTCGACGCGCACCTGCACTATCGCAACGTCGACGTCTCCTCGATCAAGGAGCTCGCGAAGCGCTGGTTCCCGCGGGCGTACTTCAACTCCCCCGCGAAGAACGGCGGTCACCGCGCCCTCGCGGACATCCTCGAGTCCATCCGCGAGCTGCACTACTACCGCCGAGCGATCTTCGTGGCGGAGCCGGGCCCCTCGAGCCACGACCTCCAGGCGCTCGCGGCCACCGTGGTGGACGAGTTCGACGCCAAGGTGTAGTAGTCTCTTTGAGTTGCCTGATCGCCCCGGCGGTCGACACATGGTGGGTATAGCTCAGTTGGTAGAGCGCCTGGTTGTGGTCCAGGAGGTCGCGGGTTCAAGCCCCGTTACTCACCCCAAAGTCTTCTTCTCCCGCCTCCGATCGGGGCCGTCACGGATCGGAGCAGTCGTGGAACTCGATGCCGAGGCTTTCGAGGCGATCGTCGTCGATGAGCTCGACCTGCTCCCCGACGACATGATCGACGGCCTCGACAACGTCGTGTTCGTCGTGGAGGACCGCCCCGAGGACGGCTCCCTCGACCTGCTCGGTCTCTACGACGGCTACGCGCTGACCGAGCGCGACCGTTACGGCATGGGTGAGATGCCCGACCGCATCATCCTCTACCGTGAACCGTTGCTCGCGATCGTCGCGGACGAGCGCGAACTCCGCGACGAGATCCACATCACCCTCGTGCACGAGATCGCGCACTTCTACGGGATCGACGACGACCGGCTGCACGAGCTGGGCTGGGCGTGAACCCGCCCGGGTTACGCTGACTCCATGGTTTCCCCCGGCCGGATCACCGGCATCGTCGTCGGCGCGCTCGCCATCCTCGGTCTCGGCGTGTACGGGCCCGCGATGCTCCTCGGCCCCCTCCCCGAGGTGACGGTCGATGTGGATGCCGCGAGCGCCGCGGCAACCGAGGTCCCGCCGGTGACGCTGCCCGAGGGTGGTGCCAGCGCCCTCGCGGTCGTCGCCGATGACGGGACCGGCGAGGTGGTCGCGACCGCCGGCGACCCGGCTGCGGTGCCGATCGGCGGTGCCGCCAAGATGGTGACGCTGCTCGTCACCCTCGACTCGCTGCCCCTGTCTGCGGGTGTCGCCGGGCCTGCGATCCCCATCGGCCCCGAGGACTACACCGACTACCTGCGCTACTCGGGCGAGGGCTCTCGCGCACTGCAGGTGTCGCCCGGCGAGACGTGGTCCGAGCGCGACGTCGTTCGCGCGGTCCTCCTCGCCTCCAGCAACAACCACGCCCGCCCGTCGTCGAACAGGATGGACGGGTCGATTCCGGGAGCGTCGTCGATCCACGCCGGGTCCGACCATGGTCCGGAAGGATCCGTCGCGGTGACCACGAAGCTGCCCTGCCGGCCCTCGCCGCCGACCAGGGTGCAGGCCACGAAGAACCGGCCGTCGTGGTGGCGGATCGTCGGCGCGAAGAGCCCGCCGGACGCCGCCACCGACGACAGGTCGAGTTGCTCCTCGCGGTGCACCGCGTGGCCCACGAGCTCCCACTCGACGAGGTCACGGGACCGGTGCACGGGCAGGCCGGGGAAGTACTCGAACGTCGAGGTCACCACGAAGAACTCGTCGCCCACCCGGCAGATGCTGGGATCGGGGTGGAACCCCGGCAGCACCGGGTTGCGTGCGGCGGTCACGGCGATCGGGGGCCGATCGGCTGGGCGGACCACAGCGGGTGCAGGGCCCGGGTGTGGTCGACGACGCGCACCGGCCCAGCGAGCTCGACGGTCGCCTGCAGCGGCAGGTCGGCGCTCGAACGCCCGAAGCCCAAAACGAGCGAGCCCGGTTCGACGATGCGGCGACCGTCGCGCCCGGTGAACGCGGCGAGGTCGGCCGGCACCTCGACGTCGAGGCGGACGGATGCCCCGGGCCCGAGTTCGACGCGCTCGAACCCGATCAGCCGCTGCACCGGCCGCACGACCGAGGCCACCGGGTCATGCAGGTACAGCTGCACGATCTCGGCGCCGGCACGGTCGCCGGTGTTCTCCACCGTGAGCGACAGCCGCAGCGAGCCGTCGGTGGACGCCTCGACGGCCTCCACCTGCAGGTCGCGCCACGCGAACGACGTGTACCCGAGCCCGTGTCCGAACGGATACCGGGCGGTCGGGTCGATGTTCGACACGCCGTTGCTGCGCGCGAGCGTCGACGCCAGGTAGCTCGACGGCTGTGCGCCCGGGGTGGCCGGCACGCTGACGGGCAGCCGCCCGCTCGGGTTCACCCGTCCCGAGAGGATGTCCGCCACGGCGCGAGTGCCCTCCTCGCCCGGGAAGAACGCCTGCACGATGCCGGCGGCGCGCTCGGGCGCCGTGCCGAGCACGTACGGGCGACCGGCGAGCAGCGTGAGCACCGTGGGAGTGCCGGCGTCGAGCACGGCCTCGAGCAGCGCTCCCTGCGCACCCGGCAGGTCCAGGCTCTCCGCATCGCAGCCCTCGCCGCTGGTGCCCCGGCCGAAGAGGCCGGCCCGGTCGCCGAGGGCCAGCACCACCAGGTCGGCGGATGCCGCGAGCTCGACGGCGTGCGGGATGCCGTCGATCTCGGCACCGTCGATCGAGGTGCCCGCTGCCAGCGCGATCTCGCTGTCGGGGAACTCGGCGCGCAGGGCCTCGACGAGCGTGGGCAGTTCGATGCCGAGGCCGCTCTCGGGGTGATGCACGCCGACGTGCGTGGGGAACGCGTAGCAGCCGAGCACGGCGAGCGGGTCGTCGGCCGTCGGACCGATCACCGCGATGCGGCCGGGGGCGGCCACGGGCAGCGTGCCGTCGTTGTGCAGCAGCACGATCGCCTGCTCGGCGATCCGACGGGCGAGCTCGCGGTTCTCCACGGGGTCGAGGTCGATCGTGCCCTTCGCGGCGCTCGCCGCCGGCGGCGCCGCCGGGTCGTCGAGCAGGCCGAGCTCGACCTTCTGCACGAGCACGCGCAGCAGCGCCCGGTCGATGACGGCCTCGTCGACGCGGCCGTCGGCCACGGCCCGCACGAGCGGTTCGCCGAACGCGTGCACGGTGGGCAGCTCCACGTCGATGCCCGCCTCGAGCGCGGCCGCGGCCGCCTCGCCGAGGTCGCCGGCCGTGCCGTGCAGGGTCTGGAGGAACGCGACGGAGAAGTAGTCGGCGACCACGGTGCCGTCGAAGCCCCAGGTCTCGCGCAGGAGTCCGGTGAGCAGGCCGCGGTCGGCGGCGGTGGGCACGCCGTCCAGGTCGGTGTAGGCGTTCATCACGGAACGCGGCGCCGCCTCGCGCACGACCATCTCGAAGGGCGGCAACAGCACGTCGGCGAGCTCCCGTGCCCCCACGGAGACGGGTGCCAGGTTGCGGCCCGCCCGCGACGCCGAGTAGCCGACGAAGTGCTTGAGGGTCGAGACGATCCCGGATGCCTCGAGCCCGCGCACGTACGCCGCGCCGACCGTGCCGACGAGGTAGGGGTCCTCGCCCATGGTCTCCTCGACACGGCCCCATCGGGCGTCGCGCACCACGTCGAGCACCGGGGCCAGTCCCTGGTGCACGCCGACGGATCGCATGTCCGTGCCGATGCGGCGGGCCATCTGCTCGATGAGCCCCGGGTCGAAGGTCGCGCCCCACGACAGCGGCACCGGATAGGCGGTGGCACCGTGGGCGGCGAAGCCGGCCAGGCATTCCTCGTGCACGAGCGCAGGGATGCCGAATCGGCTCGAGGCGACGATGCGCTCCTGCAGTCGGGCGAGCGACTGCGCGCCGACCGCCGCGTCGACCGGTGCGGTGCCGAACGCCCGGGTGACCTGTCCGAGTCCCTTGGGGAGCAGGGCATCCAGGTCGACGTCGCCGGTCATCTCGTGCTGGTGCGGCGCCACGTCGGCGCCGTCGGCCGAGGCCCCCATCCAGATGCCGTAGAGCTGGGCGATCTTCTCCTCGAGGGTGAGCTCGGCCATCAGGGCGGTCGCGCGGGCGGTCGGGGTCAACGACCGGTCGCGCCACGGGGCATCCGTCATCGTGCGGTCGATCGCGGCATCCGTCGTCGACGTGGCATCCGCCGTCGCGGCATCCGTCGTCGTGGACTGGATCGACGTCATCGGCTCGGTCATCCCTTCACCGCCCCGGTGAGGCCGCCGACGATGCGGCGCTCGAAGATGCTGAAGAAGATGAGGGCGGGAATCATCGACAGCGAGGTGAAGGCGAGCACCTTGGCGGTGTCCACCGAGTACTGCGAGGCGAACGCCTGCACGCCGAGCGGCAGCGTGAACGAGTCCTCGTTGTTCAGGATGAACAGCGGCAGGATGTAGCTGTTCCAGCTCGCGATGAAGGCGAGGATGCCGACAGTGATGACGCCGGGCAGGGCCAGCGGCACCACCATGCGCCAGAAGAACCCGAGCCGCGAGGCGCCGTCGATGGAGGCGGCCTCCTCGATCTCGTCGGGGATGGCGCGCAGGAACGGCACGAGGATGATGATCGTCGTCGGCAGGGCGAAGGCGATCTGGGGCAGGATGATGCCGGCCAGCGAGTTCATCAGGCCGAGGTTGCGCACCACGATGTACAGGGGCGTGATGGCCACCGTCATCGGGAACATCAGGCCCGCGGCGAAGAGTGCGTAGAGCAGCCCGCGCGCCTTGAACTGGTATCGCGCGAGCACGTAGCTGGCCATGAGGCCGAGCGCGACGACCCCGATCGTCGTGACGACGGCGGCCACCGTGGAGTTGGCCACCTCACCCCAGAAGGTCGTGCTGCTGAGCACTCCGGCGTAGTTCTTCGTCACCCAGGGGTCGGGCATGCCCGAGGGGTCGGCGGTGATCTGCGAGTTGGCGCGGAAGCCGCCGATGATGATGTAGAGGATCGGCGCCAGCATGAGCGCGACGACGACGAGGGCGCCGAAGTAGATGGCGGGGCTGCCCCAGGGCAGCCGGCCGTTGCGCGGTCGTCTGGCCCGTGGGATGGCGATGGCCGAGGCGGTCATGGCTCGCTCCGTTCGGTGAGGGCGCCGGCCGTGTCACGGCGCAGCACGAAGCGCTGGTAGACGAGGGCGACGACGAGTGAGATGAGGAAGAGCACGACCGCGACCGCGTTGCCGTAGCCGTAGTTGCCGGCGTTGCGGCCGTTGGCCACCATGTACGTCGCCATGGTCGAGGTGCCCGCGGTCGAGGCGATGTACTGGCCCCAGATGATGTAGACGAGGTCGAAGAGCTGCAGCGATCCGATGATCGACAGGAACGCCCAGATGCGCAGGGTCGGTCCGAGCAGCGGGAGGGTGATCCGTCGCTGGATCTGCCAGTAGGAGGCGCCGTCGATCTGCGCGGCCTCGGTGAGCTCCTGCGGGATGCCCTGGAGCCCGGCGAGGAAGAGGATGACGGCGAAGCCGATGTACTTCCAGGTGATGATCCCGAGGAGGGTCCAGATCGCCAGGTCGGGATTCGAGAGCCAGTCCTGGGTGAAGGCGCCCAGGCCGACCTTGTCGAGCAGCCCGTTGAGGGCGCCGTCGGACTGGAGCATCAGGCTCCAGCCGGTGCCGACCACGACCTCGGCGATGACGTACGGCACGAAGATGAGCACGCGGATCAGGGACTGCCCGCGCATCGGGCGATTGAGCAGCAGGGCCAGCAGCAGCGCGATCGGGCCCTGGAGCACGAGCGACATCACGACGATGACGAGGTTGTGCCAGAGGGCTTCCTGGAACGTCGGGTCCTGGAAGATCGTGACGTAGTTCTGCAGTCCGATGAAGTCGGTGGGCGGGCCGTAGCCCTTCCACTTGAAGAAGCCGTAGTAGCCGGCCATGACGACCGGGAAGATGACGAACCCGAGGAAGATCACGAGGGCCGGGCCGACGAGCACGGCGATCTCGAGGACCTTCCGCCAGTCGCGCCGGCTGCGACGCGCGACCGGGGCCGGCGCGTCGCCGGCCCGGCGCAGGGCCGGGGACGAGAGCTCGTCCCCGGCCCGCACGTCGTCCGCCGGGGCTCGCCTCGGTGCGGGGGAGCTGGTGCGAACGTTCATGGTGCGAGAGCCTCTCAGCCCTTCTTGATGGCGTCTTCGACGGCGTCGACGATGCCCTGGGCGTCGCCCTTGCCGGCGAGCAGGTCGACGACGCCCACGTTGAGCGCGTTGCCGACGTTCTGGCCGAGCAGCGTGTCGAGCCACACCGAGACGTACGGCGCGTCGTTGTACGAGGCGAGGACCTCCTGCAGCGCCGGGTCGGTCACGACGCCCTGGGCGTCCTTGTTCGCCGGCAGGGTGACGAACGCGTCGGCGTAGCCCTCCTGCTGCTCCTTCTGCGAGGCGAACTCGAGGAACTCGGCGCACTCCTTGGGTGCGTCGACGTAGCAGCTGTAGCCGTCGACGCCGCCCATCATCGCGCCCTCGCCGCCGTCGCCGCCGTCGACGGCCGGGAAGGGGAACCAGCCGAGGTCGGGGAGCGGCTTCTCGTCAGGCGTGAGCGAGGCGATCACTCCCGGGTCCCACGCGCCCATGAGCTCCATGGCGGCCTTGTGGTTGGCGACGAGTCCGGCGGACGAGCCGGCACCCTGCTGCGCGGAGGTGGTGAGGAAGCCCTCGTTGTACGGCTCGGTCGCGGCGAAGTCGGCGAGGTCCTCGCCGGCGCGCAGGAAGCACTCGTCGGAGAAGCTCGGGTCGGTCGCGAGCGCGGCGACGACGTCCTCGGAGCACTCCCGCAGCACGAAGAAGTAGTACCAGTGGGCTGCGGGCCACGCGTCCTTGGCGCCGAGCGCGATGGGAGCGACGCCGGCGGCCTTGAGCTTGTCGACGTCCTCGCTCAGCTCGTCGAAGGTGGTGGGGGGTGCGGTGATGCCGGCCTGGGCGAACAGGTCCTTGCTGTAGTAGATGCCGCCGGGCAGCACCGACGACGGCACGCCGTAGATCTTGTCGTCGACCGAGAGGGCGGCGAGTGAGGCGTCGCCGAGGGCGGTCTTGGTGTCATCGGAGAGCTGGTCGGTGAGGTCCTGCACCTGGCCGGCCTCGACGACGGCTGCGAGCTTGCCGCCGCCGCGTGCCATGAAGATGTCGGGCGCGTCGCCCGAGTTGAGGGCGGTCTGGAGCTTGCCGTCCATGTCCTCGTTCTGGATGGACTGGATCTTGATGTCGACGCCCGGGTGCTCGGCCTCGAAGTCCTTCGCGGTCTGCTCCCAATAGGCCTTGCCGGGGCCGGTGGTCGAGTTGTGCCAGAAGTTCAGCTCGGTCGAGCCGTCGCCCGAGTCGTCACCTCCGGCCGCGCACCCCGCGAGGGTGCCGACGGCGAGTGCGGCCACGGCTCCCAGCGTGACGAGCCGTGACATGCTGCGTCTGTTCATCTTTGAACCTCTCGAAAGTTTCGACGACTACGTCGAAAGTGATCTGGACGCCTCGAATAGTACGTGGGTTCGCATTTGGGGTCAAGCGCAACAAATTGGGCGCGCCGCCGCAACGCCGGATCGACGCGCCCCTAGAGTGGTCGCGTGGCAGACCGGCCGGGAACCTTCGACGGCGTCCATCGTCGAAACCTCTCGAAACTCCTCGCGCTCGTGCACCTCGAGGGGCCGCTCTCGCGCGCCCGCCTCACCGCGGCGACCGGACTCAACCGCTCCACGGTGGCCGCCCTCGCCGGTGAGCTCGTCGACGCGGGCCTCGTGGAGGAGCGGGCGCCCGACCCGACCAACCGCGTGGGCCGGCCCTCGCCCG
>NZ_WJSP02000330.1 GCF_009720255.1 Agromyces humi
GGCGCGGCCGGCAACGGCGCGACGGGCGGCACCGGCGGCACGGGGTCTTCGGCCCCGCATGCCGACTCGAACCGCGCGGTGCACGAGGCCGACCTGGTGCTCAACGAGTTCCGGCAGCAACTGCGCACCGACCTGCGCACGCGGGCCCATGGCGGCCGGGTGTCGTCCGAGGCCGTGACCCTGCTGCGGGCCCGGCTGGCCGAGGTCCGCGCCGACGTGCTCGCCACGCTGGGCGACCACTGACCCCGCCCTGACACCCCCGACGCCCGTCACCTGGCGGGTGTCGGGGGTCGGTGGTTGTCTGGGGGCATGACGGATGTCGCACTGCAGCCCTGGTCCGACGACGACCTCGACCTGCTGCGCCGGGCGAACACCCCAGAGCTGATGGACCAGCTCGGCGGCGTCGAGACCGACGAGCAGGTCATCGCCCGTCACGAGCGCTACCTGCGGCTGTGGCGCGAGGGCACTGGGTTCCAGTTCCGCATCATGATCCCCGGCCACCCCGGTCATGAGCTTCGAGTCGCGGAGCCCGGCGGGCATCCTGCGCACCGAGGCGTCGATGAGCACGAGCCCGACGGCGACCGGACCGGCGAGCGCGCCACGACCGACCTCGTCGCACGCGAGCACCACGGGAGCCCCGGTGTCGAACAGTTCGCGCTCGACCTTGAGATTGGGGATCGCGGTCGGCGACATGTCAGCCCGTGCCCTCGTCGACGCCCTCGAAGACCTCGGGGTAGTTGCCGAGCCAGGCCCAGTGGTCGATGGGCCAGCTCACGACGAACGCGCGGCCGACGACGTTGTCGATCGGCACGAAGCCCTTGAGCGGCGTCTCGCCGTTGTACCGCGAGTCCTTGGAGTTGTAGCGGTTGTCGCCCATCACCCACAGGGAGTCATCGGGGACGAGCGTATCGAAGTCGTCGCGGGAGACCTTGGTCTCGCCGGGCGGCAGCGCGACGTACGGCTCGTCGAGCGGAACACCGTTGACGCTCATCTGCCCGAGCGCGTTGCAACAGGTGACATGGTCGCCGGGCAAGCCGATGACCCGCTTCACCAGGTGGTCGTTGGAGTCGGGCGCCGAGAGCCCGACGAACGCGAGGAACCAGTCGATCGCGGCCACGAGCGGCGGCTGCACGGTCTCGGGCCGTGCCGGAAGCCAGCCCCCCGGGTCTTTGAACACGACGACGTCCCCGTGCTCGATCGGCGTGATCTCGGGCACCAGCTGGTTGACGATGATGCGATCGTCCATCACGAGGGTCTGCTCCATCGACTGCGACGGGATGAAGAACGACCGGATGAGGAACGTCTTGATGAGGAAGGAGACCAGCACCGCCACCACGAAGATGACGAGCAGGTCTCGCAGGAAGAGCAGCGTGCTCCGTTTCCTGCGTGCCGACGCCGAGCCCGCGCGGTCTGTCCGCGTGGTGCTGATTTCTTCTGTCATTTAACCGCCCGAGCTCCCCACCCAGTCTAGGGGTGGGGAGCTCGGTCGGAATGCCGTGCCGCTCGCGACGCGCGGGCGGAAGCGACGACGGATCAGCTGTCGCGCTTCTCCTTGATCTTCGCCTTCTTGCCGCGGAGCTTGCGCAGGTAGTAGAGCTTCGCGCGACGGACGTCACCGCGGGTCACGACCTCGATGTGGTCGATGACCGGCGAGTGCACCGGGAACTTGCGCTCGACGCCGACCTGGAAGGAGACCTTGCGGACCGTGAAGGTCTCGCGCACGCCCTCGCCCTGGCGGCCGATGACGACGCCCTGGAAGACCTGGATGCGCGAGCGCGTGCCTTCGATGATGTTGACGTGCACCTTGACGGTGTCGCCGGGGCGGAAGTCGGGGACGTCCGACCTCAGGCTCGCGGCGTCGACATGGTCGAGGATGTGCATGATGGTTCGCTCTCTGCGCCCGCCACCGGTCGAACGCGGATCATTGATGGAAGTGTGTGGTGCCGCCTGCGCGATCGCTCGCACGGTGCGTACTCCCCGGAGGCAGAGTCCTGCGGCGGCACAATCGTCTATTGTGCCATGCCGGGGCGCCGCGCGCCAAAGCGGGCGAACGGATGCCCCGCGCGGGGCCGCGGCGTCAGTCGCGGACCTCGCGCACGACGATGACCTCGCCGTCGTCGTCGCCGAAGGGCGGGCGCCGCGCCGGCATCTCGCCCCGTACGTCGGGCGTGGGCCGGGACTGCGCCGTGGCGACGCGTTCGAACTCCTCCATGGTGGCCTGCATGCGCCGCGCGCCGTCGGAGACGAGCTGCCAGATCGCGGCCCAGAAGGCGCCGATCGCGAGGAGGATGGCGGCCACGCCGAGGAATCCGGATGCGTCGCCGTAGAACCCGAGGCCGATGATCGAGGCGTGCCACAGGCCGACCACCGCGACGTCGGTCCACGAGGCCGCCCGCTCGGCTCGCACCGTGGGACGCGCCCACACCAGGAGCGCGATGATGCCGAGGGCGACGAACGCCACGGGCACGGTGATGATGAGGCCGAGGGTGCCCCACCCGCCGCCGCCGAAGACCGCCCACCCCACGGCCAGCCAGATCGGCAACACGACGGTCGCCGCGACCAGCCACCTGAGGAATGCCCGCCGGATCAGCATGCCCACAGCGTAACGCCGTGGGCCTGCGCGCGGGCCGGGTGTTCACTCAGGGCGGACCCGGCAGAATGGTCTCGGAGAGGATGAGCGTGATCGAACTGAGGACCCCGGCGGAGATCGAGCAGATGCGTCCGGCCGGCCGCTTCGTGGCGAGCGTCCTGGAGGCGACGTCGAGGGCCGCCGCGGTGGGCATGAACCTGCTGGAGCTGGACGCGCTGGCGCACGAGATGATCCGCGCGGCCGGCGCGGAGAGCTGCTACATCGACTACCACCCCTCCTTCGGCGCGAGTCCGTTCGGCAAGGTGTTGTGCACGTCGGTCAACGACGCAGTGCTGCACGGCCTCCCCCACGACTACCGCCTGCGCGACGGCGACCTGCTCAGCCTCGACTTCGCGGCCTCGGTGAACGGCTGGGTCGCGGACTCGGCCGTCTCCATCGTGGTCGGCACCCCGCGCGACGAGGACCTCCGGCTCATCGACACCACGCGGAGGGCCCTCGACGCCGGGATCGCGGCGGCGCGGCCGGGCCATCGCATCGGCGACATCTCGCGGGCGATCGCGGACGTGGCGAAGGCCGAGGGCTACTCGATCAACACCGACTTCGGCGGCCACGGCGTGGGCCGCACCATGCACGGCGACCCGCACGTGCCCAACAACGGACGCCCCGGGCGCGGGCTGCCGCTGAAGCCGGGCCTCGTGATCGCGATCGAGCCATGGTTCCTCGAGACGACCGATCGGATCTTCACCGACCCCGACGGCTGGACCCTGCGGAGCGCGGACGGGTCGCGCGGTGCGCACTCCGAGCACACCATCGCGATCACCGACGGCGACCCGATCGTGCTCACGCAGCGCGGCTGAGCCACCGGGGCACCGCCGCCGGTCGCGTCATCCGTCGAGCTCGACCTCGATCATGCCGCCCACGATGCGCGTGCGATACGTGCGGAGCGCGAGCGCGCCGTCGGTGAAGCACTCCCCGGTACCGAGGTCGTAGACCTCCTTGTGCAGGGGCGAGGCGATCGTCGGCCGGTCGCCGCGGGACCCGACGATCCCGCGCGCCATGACGGGTGCTCCCGTGTGCGGGTCGTAGTGGTCGACGGCGTACACCTCGTCGTCGGCGAGCCGCACCAGGGCGACCTGTCGTGCGCCGAGCAGCGCCACCTCGCCCCACCCGGGCTCGAGGTCGTCGACCTCGCACGTCCGCGCCCAGGTGGTGGTCATCTCGATCGTCGGCGGCATCCCGGCTCCTCTCGTCGTGCCGTCGACGCTACGTCCGGGGTGTTTCGCCCGCGCCCTCCGGGTGTTTCCCCGAGGTGAAACCCGCCTCACATCGGGATGCGGCGCGCGTGCGTTCGGATGCGGATGCGGTTACGCCGACGTAACAGGGCCGAAACCCCCCGGCCGTACGCTCGCCATCAATCGAGCCACGGAGGCAGCCATGACCGAGACCCCCCACGCCACCCCGGGCGTGCTTGACGTTGGGCACCACGAGGCCCCGACCTGTCGCCGCGGCGATGCCGAGGTTCACGCCGCCGTAGCGCACGATCTCCTGGGCCTCCTCATCCCAGCGGGAGTTCACCTCGGGGGTGCGA
>NZ_WJSP02000331.1 GCF_009720255.1 Agromyces humi
CGCCCCACGCCGACCAGCGCGCCCGAGGCCAGCTCGTCTCCGGCGTCCCCGTGCACAGCCTGCGGTTGTCGGGCGTGCTCGCCGAACAGCGCGTGGTCCTCGGCGGCGAGGGAGAGACGCTGACGATCGCCCACTCGACGGTGTCGGCCTCGGCCTACGAGCAGGGCATCCTGCTGGCGCTCCGGCGTGCCGCCGCGGCATCCGGGGTCGTCGTCGGCCTCGACGCCCTGCTCGACCTCGGCCTGCCCGACCCCTCATGACGACCAGGGCCGGCGCCATCGTGATGGCCGTCCTCCTCGCGCTCTACGTGGTGCTCGTCGGATGGCGCGCCGTGCAGTTCATGGCCACCGGCGAGCCCGTCGCGGTGGGCATCGGGCTCGCGCTCATCGTGCTGCCGGTCATCGCCGCGTGGGCGCTCTGGCGCGAGATCTCGTTCGGGGTGCGGTCGCAGGCGCTCATGCGACGACTCGAGGATGAGGGCGGCCTGGAGCTCGAGATCCCGGTCAAGCCGAGCGGTCGACCCGAGCGGTCGGCAGCGGATGCCGCGTTCCCGGCGTTCCGCGACGCGGCGGAGGCGGAGCCCGACTCCTGGCGCGCCTGGCTCCGACTGGGTCTCGCCTACGACGCGGCCGGCGACCGCCGCAGGGCCCGCGGCGCCGTCCGGCGCGCCATCACGCTCGAGCGCGCGGAGCGCTGAGCATCGCGTCGAGCGCCGACTCGATGGTGACGTGCTCGAAGCGGTAGCCGTCGTCGATGAGCCGCTGCGGCCGGACCTTCTGGCTCGACAGCAGCAGTTCGTCGGCGGCCCGGCCGAGCGCCAGCTCGAGCATGCGCTCGGGCACCGTGAACGTGTAGGGCCGGTGCATCCGCTCGGCCATGGCGGCCATCACCCGATCGGCCGTCGCCGGCGTCGGCCCGGTGAGGTTCACCGCGCCCGAGAGCCTGGATTCGAGCAGGTGCGTGATCGCCCCGACCTCGTCGGCCAGGCCGATCCAGGGCCAGTGCTGCCCCCCGGTGCCGAGGCGCCCCGAGAGTCCGAACCGGGTGAGGGTGCCCACCCGCTGCATGGCCCCGCCCTCACCCACGACGATGCCGGTGCGGAACACCACTGACCGGGTCTCGTGCGGCGCGAGTGCCGCGGCGCTCTCCCAGCGCGACACGACCTCGGCGAGGAATCCGGTGCCCGCGCTCGAGAACTCCGTGAGGAGCTCGCCGGGCCGGTCGCCGTAGAAGCCCACCGCCGAGGCGCTCAGGAAGACCGCCGGGGGACGACGGGCCTTCCGCATCGCGTCGGCGAGGGTGCGGGTGGCGGTCACGCGGGAGTCGTTGATCTCGCCCCGGTACGTCTTCGTCCACGGCAACCGCGCGAGCGACGCACCGGAGAGATTCACCACCGCGTCGACGCGGTCCATCACCGTGAAGTCGATGATGCCCGCGGCCGGCGACCAGGTCGCCTCGTCGGTGCCCTGCGCGCGGCGCCGCACGAGGCGCACGATCTCGTGTCCGTCGGCGTGCAGTCGCTCGACCAGGGCCGTACCGATGAAGCCGGACGCGCCGGCGATGAGCACCCGCACGGTCTAGGCGAGCTCGGCTTCGATCGTGATCGGGATCGACAGCGCCTGCGAGATGGGGCAGTTCGCCTTGGCGTCCTCGGCGATGGCCTCGAACTGCTCCTCGGTGATGCCGGGCACCCGGGCGCTGACGAGCAGGTGGCTGCCGAGCACGCCCTTGCCGGCCTCGAAGGTGACGGCTGCCGTGGTCTGGATGCTCTCGGGCGGCAGTCCGGCCTGCGTCAGGGCGAGCGACAGGGCCATCGAGAAGCACGAGGAGTGCGCGGCGGCCAGCATCTCCTCGGGATTCGTCGTGTTCGCGACGCCTTCGCTGCGGGCCTTCCAGTTCACGTCGAACGTCGCGAGGCCCGAGGAGTCGAGGGCGACGTGGCCCGATCCTTCGAACAGCGTGCCGGTCCAGACGGTGGTCGCTTCACTCGTGAGTGCCATGTGGGATCCTCCTCCTCGAGACGGGTTCCCAGCCTATCCGGGCGGATGCCGCGAGGTCAGGTCCGTGCGATGACTCGTGCCCGCACGAGCAGCACGTACAGCTGGCATCCGAGGCAGTACCCGAACGCCGCGTTGAGGAACGCGGCGATGAAGGCGAGGGATGCCGCGATCGGCACCGCGGCGGTGAGCCCCGCCGCCCCCAGGATGACGCCGACGACGGTCACGGCGAAGCCGACGCCCTGCGCGAAGGTCGGCGGACGTGGATCCTCGAGCTCGTCGGAGGCCGCGAGACGCGGGCGCACGAGCCGTCGGAACAGGAGCGCGAACGGGTGTCGACGGACCCCGGCGAACGCGCCCCACGCGAAGAGCGCGCTCAGCGCCGCGAGGAGGATCCACGCGGCGAGGTCGGCGCCGCCGAAGCCGAGCACGGCGACGATGAGCAGCAGCACGGCCGTGATGCCCGCCGTGAAGCGCGGGCCGCGCGGATCGATGCCGTCTGGTCGGTCGGATTCAGGATGGGACACGGGACCTCCCGGTGAGGGTGTCGAGGTGGCGGCGCACGGCGTGCGCGTCGGGCACGCCGCCGATGCGGGCGGATGCGGCGCCGCTGGCGTCGAGGATGAGGGTGGTCGGCGTCTGCAGGATGCGGAAGCGATCAGCCAGGTCGGGTCGGCGGGTCAGGTCGAGCTCGACGTGCCGCACGCCCGCGTAGTCCGCGGCGATCGACGCGAGCTGCCGTGCCGTCGAGGGGCACCGGCTGCAGTACTCGGTCGAGAACTGCACCAGCGTCGCCGAGCTGCCGATCGCGGCGGGCGCGAGTCCGAGGTCGTCGAGGGCCGAGTCATCGGATGCCGCGGCCACCCGGCCGGTGCGCGATCGCCACCAGAGCCCGAGGGCCACCGCTCCGGCGGGCAGCGCGACGGCCGCGAGCAGTGCGGCCGGCCAGTCCATGCGGCGATGCTACGGCGGCGCTCCGGCCGGTTGGGGTGTGTGACGGAGGATGACGGCCCGGCTGCGAGGCACGCCTGCGGCATCCGCCCACGCCGTCGGCCGTCGGGGTTAGCATCGAGGCGATGGCCGAGACGATCCCCACGCCCTACGAAGACCTCCTGCGCGACGTGCTCGAGCACGGCACGCACAAGACCGATCGCACGGGTACCGGCACGCGCAGCGTGTTCGGCCGCCAGCTGCGCTTCGACCTCTCGCAGGGATTCCCCCTCGTCACCACCAAACGCGTGCACTTCAAGTCGATCGCCTACGAGCTGCTCTGGTTCCTGCAGGGCTCGTCGAACGTCGGCTGGCTCCGCGAACACGGCGTCACCATCTGGGACGAGTGGGCGGATGCCGCGGGCGAGCTCGGTCCCGTCTACGGCGTGCAGTGGCGCTCGTGGCCGACGCCCGGCGGCGACACCATCGACCAGATCTCGCAGGTCATCGAGCAGATCCGCGTGAACCCCGACTCTCGCCGCCTCATCGTGTCGGCGTGGAATCCGGCCGACATCCCCGACATGGCGCTGGCGCCGTGCCACGCGCTGTTCCAGTTCTACGTGGCCGACGGCCGACTGTCGTGCCAGCTCTACCAGCGCAGCGCCGACCTGTTCCTCGGCGTGCCCTTCAACATCGCGTCCTATGCGCTGCTCACGCACATGGTCGCCCAGCAGACGGGCCTCGAGGTCGGCGACTTCGTGTGGACCGGGGGCGACTGCCACATCTACGACAACCACGTCGAGCAGGTGACCGAGCAGCTCACTCGCACGCCCTTCGCCCCGCCGACCCTGCGGTTCGCCCGCACGCCGGCCTCGATCTTCGACTACGAGTACGACGACTTCATCGTCGAGGGCTACCAGCACCACCCGGCGATCCGCGCGGCCGTCGCGGTATGACGAGCGGTGCGGGGTCGGGGTGCTCGTGGGTGATCACCACCGCGGCCGTAGCCCGACTCCTTGTACCCGCCGAACGGGCTCGCCGGATCGAACCGGTTGAACGTGTTCGCCTCGTAGTACCGCGTGCGAGCGTGAGGACGCGGGAGGTGGTGTGTTCCCCATCGAGTCCAACGATGTCGGCGCGGTTGCTCGCATTCAGCGCCTGTGCGTCCGGCAGCGCCGCCGGCGATGACGGCGGCGCGCCCGCACCGGCGTGCTGCCCGACCTGTTCGCGAAGCTCGGCCTT
>NZ_WJSP02000332.1 GCF_009720255.1 Agromyces humi
GAGCGGGATCCCGGCCCCGAGCGCGGCCAGCACGCCGCCCCATCCACCGTTCGTCACCATCACGTCGACCCCCGGGAGCAGGGCGCCGTACGGCACGAGACCGGCCACCCGCGCGTTCGGCGGGGCCGGGAACGGCAGGTCGGCGTCATCCGCTCGCCCGGTCGTGGCGACCACGAGCACGCCCTGCCTGCCGAGCGCCGCGAACGCGGGCTCGATGAGGTCGTGCGGGTCCACGTTCAGCGTGCCCTGCGTCACGAGCACGACCGGCACGTCGGATGCCGCGAAGTCGTCCCACCAGGCGGGCAGCGTCGCGTCGCCGCGCGCCGGGCGGGTCAGCTCGCCGACGAACACCACGTGCGTCGCGAGGTCCGACCGCGCGAACTCGAGCTCGGAGACCCCGGAGGCGCAGACCAGGTCGGGCGAGTACCAGGCGTCGCCGAACGATCGGGCGGTCGTCGGCAGTCCGATGCGTTCGCGCTCCTCGGCGTAGGCCCGCTGGATGCCGCGGGCCCCGACATCCGCGACCACCCACAGGGCTCGGTCCCTGAGGCGCCCGAGTGCGCCCCTCGGGGGTGCGAGGCCGAACATCGGCGGTGGCCGGTCGCGGCTGGGCATCGCGAGCGGCACGATGCTCACGGTGACCCACGGGGTGCGCGTGCGCTCGGACGCGAGGTGCGCCCCGAGGCTCAGCCCGTCGGCGACGATGACGTCCCACGGGCGTTCGTCGAACGCCCGCACCAGGTCGTCGGACTGGGCGGCGGCCGTGCGAACGAAGACGTGCTCGACGTTCGCGAGCATCTGCCGCGGACCCTTGCGCCCGCGCAGCACGGGGAACGTCGCGGCCAGGTCGTACTCGTCGAAGTCTGGCGCCGAGGTCCACGTGAGCACCCGCGCGCCGACCGCCGCGAATCGTTCGGCGTGCGCGGAGCCGGTGTAGACCCGCACGTCGTGACCCGCCTCGACGAAGGCACGCGCGACGGCCGCCATCGGCGCGACATGGCCGTGGAACGGCATCACCGCGATCATCACCTCGGCCATGCCCGATTCGACCACATCGCCCCGATGGCGCGTCAACCCCCAGTGCTGGCACGGGGGACGGAATGGGTGGGGGCCCTCGCCGGATTCCGGCGCAGGCCCGGATCTCCGCGATGGCCGCAGCCGATTCACTGGAACCCAGCGCCGCACCGATGCGCCCCGTTCCCCACACCGAAACCGCTCTGGAAGGAGCACGTCCGCCATGTCCTCGATCCCCGCCCCCGCGCCCGGCCTGCAGCCCATCGGCCCCCGTCCCGTCCCGGTCTCGCGCATCGGGCTCCTCGACCGCCTCGGCGAGCTCGAGGCCGCGCTCAAGGCCTTCCTGCAGCGGTGGAGCATCCCCGGCCTTCGCGTCGCACTCGGCGCCGTCTTCGTCGCCTTCGGCGTGCTGAAGTTCTTCCCCGGTGCCAGCCCCCTCGAGCCGCTCGTCGAGGCGACCTGGGGCGCGCTGACCTTCGGCGTCGTCGGCGGCCAGCTCGCGCTCATCCTCACGGCCGTCATCGAGACCGTCGCGGGCCTCGCCCTGATCTCGGGCGTGTTCGCCCGGTTCGGGCTCGTCATGCTCGCGGTCGCGTTCGTCGGCATCCTCTCGCCCCTGGTGCTCTTCCCGGGCGAGCTGTTCACGGCCGGCGGCCCCACCCTCCTCGGCCAGTACGTGCTGAAGAACGTCGTGCTCATCGCCGCCGCGCTCGTCGTGGCGTCGCGGGTGCTGCGTGGACCCGTGCGGTCCGCGCGATGACGCGGCGGCATCCGGCGGGTCGGGCGGGGCGCGAGGCGCTCCGCCCTTCCGTTTCTGCGTCAGGCCACGAGGGACGCTGAGGCGTCGGCCGACGCCGGGACGAACCGCGGCGCCCACGCCGCGAGCACCGCGGCCTCCGCGGCGAGTCCGATCAGCGTCCCGTGCGGCCAGTAGCCGAACGCGAACGTGGCGAGGACCATCACCGCGAGCGTCGACCCGATCAGGGCCCGCTCCCACGCGGGGACGCCGTCGGCCCGTGGCGCGACGCCGGCGAACACCGCCCAGATGCCCGTGACCAGGAGCGCGAAGCCCTCCGCGCCCCACAGCGCGTGCAACGGGGCATCCGTCGGATGGTTCAGGTAGCTCAGCACGGTGATCGGCGCCGAGCACAGCACCAGCCACCCGAGCACCCGGCCGTTCCAGCCCAGCCGGGCGAACGTCGGTCCGGTCGCCCACCAGATGAGCACGAACGACACGGATGCCGCGGCGCCGAACGCGGCGTAGAGGTCTCCGACACCCGCGGCGGCGAGCGACAGGCGCAGCCCGTCGTACACCGGAAGCGCGTCGAGGGCGCTGCTCCATGCCGGAGCGCCGGCCCCGGACCAGACCGAGAGCTGGGGCGGCAGCAGGATGAACGCCCAGAGTGCCGCGAGGATCGCGGCGACCACGGCCACCGGACGCCGTGGATGGCTCCGCATGATTGCACCGTAGCGCTCGGCGCCGATCCGCGGCATCCCTCACTCGCGGTACACGGATCGAGCGCGGGGCGAACGGTCCGGGCGCGCGGAGTCCGTGCGCGCGGCGTGCGAGCCCCTCGCGTCGCGCGGGCTCAGATGGCCCGCATGCGGTTGTTGCGCGCGTCGTGCGTGAGCTCGGCGAGCCCGAGGGCTTCGAGCAGCGGCGGCAGGTACATGCCGAATCGGCCGCGGTAGCCCTTGCGCAGGCCGTACCAGCCGCCGACCGGATTCGAGTCGGAACGGCCCCACGCCTCGACCGTGCCGTCGGCCGCGGGCTTCTGCTCGTCGGCGGCGCCGAGCGGCACCCAGTCGCCCTGCTCGCGGAGCCAGGCCGCGAGGTCGTCGATGGCGGACAGGTGGTACGTCAGCGTGGTCGAGCCGACCACGCAGACGAGGGAGGGCGGGTCGGCGTCCTCGGCGCGGTACATCGTGTACGCCGACGTGCCGGGTGGCGTCGTCAACTGCCAGGGATCCTGCGGGGTGCCCGTGCCGGCCATGAGCCGCTCCGTCCTCGTCGACGCGGGGTCGCCCCCACGCGGCAGATGCTACTCCCGGGCGGCGGGGGCGGCGACGGCCCCGGCTGCTAGGCTGGTTCGGAAGGCAACCTTGAAGCCCGTCCCGTGAGGCGGAGAAGGGAGTCCGCATGGCTGTGCGCACCGTGCTGCAGCAGGCTGACATCGATCGGGCGATCACTCGTATCGCCCACGAGATCCTCGAGTCGAATCGCGGAGCCGAACGGCTCGTGCTCCTCGGGATCCCCACCCGCGGCGTCGTGCTCGCCGAGCGCCTCGCCGCGATCATCGGCCGCATCGCGGCAGCCGACGTGCCCGCCGGCGCGCTCGACGTGACGATGTACCGCGACGACCTGGGCCGGCATCCCGTGCGCGCCCCGCAGCCGACCTCGGTGCCCGACGGCGGGATCGACGGCGCCACGGTGGTGCTCGTCGACGACGTGCTCTACTCGGGACGCACGATCCGGGCCGCGTTCGACGCGCTCGCCGACCTCGGACGCGCCCGTGCGGTGCGCCTGGCCGTGCTCGTCGACCGCGGACACCGCGAGTTCCCGATCCGCGCGGACTTCGTCGGCAAGAACCTGCCGAGCTCCGCACGCGAGCGCATCAACGTGCGCCTCGCCGAGATCGACGGCGACGACGCCGTCACGATCGACGGGGGCGAGGACTGATGCGGCACCTGCTCTCCACCAGGGACCTCTCACGCGACGAGGCGATCGCCCTGCTCGACGTCGCAGAGGACATGGCGGCCGTGCAGGAGCGGGAGATGAAGAAGCTCCCGACGCTGCGCGGCAAGACCGTGGTGAACCTCTTCTTCGAGGACTCCACCCGCACACGCATCTCGTTCGAGGCCGCGGCGAAGCGACTCTCGGCCGACGTCATCAACTTCAGCGCGAAGGGCTCGAGCGTCTCGAAGGGCGAGAGCCTGAAGGACACGGCGCAGACGCTGCAGGCCATGGGCGCCGACGGCGTCGTCATCCGCCACCACGCGTCCGGCGCTCCGCTCACGCTCGCGACGAGCGGCTGGATCGACGCGGGCGTCGTGAACGCCGGGGACGGCACGCACGAGCATCCGACGCAGGCGCTGCTCGACGCGTTCACGATCCGGCGGCGCCTGCACGGCGCGGCCTCGCGC
>NZ_WJSP02000333.1 GCF_009720255.1 Agromyces humi
GCCCGCGACCGGTGACCCGTCCACCCCGGCCGACCCGGCCGCGCCGGCGCCCGAGGTCCTGCCCGAGGACGTCACTGGGCAGAACGCCGCCGAGGTGCGCTGTGCGAGCGCGAACGCCGGCTGACGCGGCATCCGCTTCAGGACCTTCCCAGACTGTGCTGCGAGGCTCGTCGGAACTGCGCTTCGGCTAGAATCGGGGCCTGCCGTGCGTCGTCGCCTCTCACGGGGCGTCAGCGTGCCGGCGAGGAGGGCTGTCCGAGCGGCCGATGGAGCTGGTCTTGAAAACCAGTGGGCAGCAATGCCTCGTGGGTTCGAATCCCACGCCCTCCGCAGACGACTACCACGACTGGAACGAGAGGAACCGGGTGAACCAGGACTTGCGTCACAGCTCGCGGCGCGCGGCGAAGAACCCTTCCGTCGCACGTCACGGTCGGCTCAAGACCCACAGTGCATGGTCGACCGTGGCCAAGGTCGCGGCATCCGTCGTCGCAGTGACCCTCATCTCCGGCTCCGCCGTCGCCGCGTACGCGGCCTGGGACCTCGCGAGCACCGTGCAGCCCACCGTCAAGCTCGAGAGCGAGAAGGTGCTCGAGGGCGTGCCCGATGTCGGCGCGATCGAGGGCGGCGTCAACCTGCTGCTCATCGGCAGCGACAGCCGCCAGGGCCAGGGTGAGGCCTTCGGCGATCCCGACGAGGAGACCGCCGTCCTCAACGACGTGACGATGCTCATGCACATCGCGCAGGACCACTCGCACGCCTCGGTCGTCAGCTTCCCGCGCGACATGCTGGTCGACGTTCCCGCCTGCACCGACCCCGAGGATCCCAGCAGCACCCTCGACGAGCTCTACGACGTGAAGATCAACACCGTGCTCTCGTACGGCGGCATGGACTGCGTCGCGAAGACGGTCGAGCAGCTCACCGGCGTCACCGTCCCGTTCGCCGGCATCGTGCAGTTCATGGGCGTCGCGGGACTCTCCGAGGCCGTGGGCGGCGTCGACGTCTGCGTGGCCGAGCCCATCGAGGACGAGTACACCGGCACGTTCCTCGACCCTGGCACGCACACCCTGAGTGGCGTGGCCGCGCTGCAGTTCCTCCGCACCCGGCACGGCGTGGGCGACGGCTCCGACCTCGGCCGCATCTCGAACCAGCAGGTCTTCCTCTCGGCGCTCGCGCGCAAGCTGCAGTCCGACGGCACGCTCGGCGATCCCGTGAAGCTCTACTCGATCGCCAAGGCCGCGCTCGCCAACATGCAGCTCTCCAGCAGCCTCACCGACCCGACGCGCATGATCTCCATCGCCAAGGCGATGAAGGACATCGACCTGGCGAAGCTCGCGTTCATCCAGTACCCGACCTCGTACGTCGCGGGCGGTGGCGCCGTGGCGCCCAACGCCTCGGCCGAGCTCATCAACCAGGCGCTGCAGGCCGATCTGCCCGTGACGTTCGACCCCGACGCGCAGAACAACGACTTCGGCTCGGCAGCAGACCCGACCGCGCAGCCCCCGGCAGAGGAGGCTCCCGCTGAGGAGGCTCCGCCCGCGGACCCGGCCGCTCCGGTCCCGACGACCGAGGCGCTGCCCGAGGACGTCGCCGGACAGACCGGCGCCGACGTCCGCTGTTCCGCGGGCCGCACGCTCGACGACCAGTAGCGCAGGCCGGGGCGCCTGCGCCGAATCGTCATCCGCGGCATCCGCGGGTTATGATGGCTGTCGCGTGTCCGCCATGGCGGTTCGCGAGGAGACGTCGCATAGTCCGGTCGAGTGCACCACCCTGCTAAGGTGGAGTCCCCGTAAGGGGACCAGGGGTTCAAATCCCCTCGTCTCCGCTCTCAAGCTGTTTCGGGCTGCCATGCTTGTCGCATGTCGCAGCCGAACGACCTCCTCGCCGTCCTGATCGACGCTGACAACGTGCCGCCGTCACGGATCGCTGCCGTCCTCGCCGAGGTCGCACGATTCGGCACAGCCTCGGTCAAGCGGATCTACGGCGACTGGACGAAGCCGAACCTGAGCAGCTGGAAGCCCGTTGCGAGCGAGCATGTCATCCAGCCGATGCAGCAGTTCGGCAACACGATCCGCAAGAACGCGACCGACAGCGCCCTGATCATCGATGCCATGGACCTCCTCTACACGCGTCGATTCCAGGGGTTCTGCATCGTGTCATCCGACAGCGACTTCACCCGTCTCGCGTCCCGCATTCGTGAAGACGGTGTCACCGTCTACGGATTCGGAGAGCGCAAGACGCCCGAAGCCTTCCGGAACGCGTGCGATCGCTTCACCTACCTCGACGTGCTCGAGGAGCCTGCAGCGGAGAACACGTCCGCCGCGGTCACGCGCGTTCCGTCTCCGAAGCTGCGCGGCGATGCCAAGCTCGTATCCGGACTGCGGACCGGCGTGGCCAGCGCATCGGGCGAGGACGGTTGGGCGAACCTCTCCATGGTCGGCCAGCTCATGCGGAAGCAACAGCCCGACTTCGACTCACGGAACTGGGGCTACGCGAAACTCTCGGACCTGGTTCGAGCCACGGAACTCTTCGTGGTCGAGGTGCGCCCGGCCGGGGGATTGCAGGTGCAGAACAGGAAGAAGAGTGTCGACTGAGCTCGCGCTCCAGGTCTGGTGAGCAGGGCGGCACGGTGCGGGCCTTCCGCAAGCGCCTGGCCGCCGACCTCACCGGCGGCGACCTCGACCACGTGGTCGATCCCGCCCGGAGGCTTCCCGTCCCAGCTGTCCGTCAAAGACGTGGACGTCACCGCTGGTCACCCAGTCGAACAGCGGTCCGGGCTGGTCGTGCTCGTCCGCGACGAAGCCGTGGGATGACCGCCCCGCTCAGGCTGCGGCCGCCTCGCGCAGCAGCGCGGCGGTGCGCGCGACCGCCGGGTGGGTGCGCATCGACCGCTTCACCCGCAGCATGATGCGACGTCGTGCCGCGGCATCCTCGACCGGCACCATCACGACGCCGTCGGGCAGCGCGAGCGCCCCGAGCCGGGGGAGCACGGTGATGCCGACCGCCTGGGCGACGTAGTCGAGGGCGCTCGTGTAGTCGGGCGCCTGCAGGCGGAACGGCGGCGCGAAGCCGAGCTCCCGGCAGGCGGTGAGCACGATCTCACGGCAGGGGCCGCGTGCGTGGTCGTTGTCGATCCAGGCTTCGCCCGCGAGCTCGGCGAGTGCGACCGACGGGCGGAGGGCGAGCGGATGCCCCGACGGCACGACGGCCACGTAGCCCTCGGTGCGCACCTCCTCGATGTCGTACCCGTCGGTGTCGCCGTCGGCCACGGCGGGATTCCGGTCGCCGCGCACGGCCTCGGCGATGTACAGCTCGAGGTCCAGGTCGCCCGTCCACTGCGCGCCGCGGAGCTCGGCGAGGCTCAGCTCGATGCGCATGGCCGGGAACTCCTCGACGAGTGCGGCCACCACCGACGGCATCCAGGCGCGATTGGCCGACATGAAGCATCCGAGGTGCAGGGTGCCGCTGCGACCCGCCCGCAGGTCGTCGGCCATCGCATCGAAGTCGGCGAGCTGGTCGAGCACGCGCGACGCGCGGTCGGCGACGGCGATGCCGGAGGCGGTCGGCACGATGCCGCGGCCGCGCTTCTCGATGAGGGTCAGGCCGGTCTCGCGCTGGAGTGCGCTGACGTGCTGGCTGACGGCCGACGGCGTGTAGCCGAGACGGGATGCCGCGCGGTTGATCGAGCCGGTCTGCACGACGGCGCGGAAGACGCGGAGGCGGTGGGGATCGACCATGGACAGATCGTACAGTCGCACTGAATGAATGGGAAGGATCATTCGCTTGTGCTCAGATGACCATCGCCGGGAAGGTGGAGGGATGCAGCCTCCTCGCACGACCGGACCGCTCGACGCCGCCGCGATCACCCCTGCGCCGGGCGTGCGCGACCTGGCTGGCGGGCCTGGCGGGACCGGCGCGCCCGGTGCGGCAGCCGTGGGGAACTGGAAGGTCCTCGCCGCGACCCTCGTGGTGCTCGTCCTCTGGGCCTCGGCGTTCATCGCGATCCGGGGCATCGGCGATGCCCTAACCCACGTTCCTGACCGTTCGGCTCGACATGCCGCACGAGCTCCCCCCTTCCCTCGGCACCGGTCGGATGCCGCAGCTCGGACGGCCTCGGCCTCCACCGTCACGCCGCGCGGT
>NZ_WJSP02000334.1 GCF_009720255.1 Agromyces humi
GGGCCGCGCGGGCGGCGGCGCGGCGCTGGCGCCCGCTCGCGGCATCCCGTCGGCCCTCGTCTCGGACCACCTTCTGCGTGACGAGCAGGTTGATGACGCCGATGGCCAGGATGATGAGGAAGAGGATCCAGGCGAGGGCCGCAGCCCGGCCGAAGTTCCACTGGCCCCAGCCGATGTCGTAGAGGTACAGCGTGATGGTGAGCCACTGCGAATCGGCGCCGCCGGTGCCGTACTGGTCGTACATGCGCGGCTCGTCAAAGATCTGCAGGCCGCCGATGGTCGACGTGATGATCACGAAGATGAGGGTGGGTCGGAGGCTCGGCACCGTGATGGCGAAGAACTGGCGGAACTTGCTGGCCCCGTCGATGGCGGCGGCCTCGTAGTAGTCGCGCGGGATGGCTTGCATCGCGGCCAGGAGGATCAGCGTGTTGTAGCCGGTCCAGCGGAAGTTCACCATGGTCGCGATCGCGATGTGGCTGGCGAACGCGTCGCTGTGCCACATGACGGGGGAGAGGCCCAGATCGGTGAGGACCGAGTTCACGAGGCCGAACTTGTCGCCGAACATGTTGCTGAAGATGAGGGCCACGGCCACGGGCGCCATCACGTAGGGCACGAGGACGCCCATCCGCCAGAAGGTCTTGGCGCGGATGTTCTGGTCGAGCATGGCGGCGATGAAGATCGCGGCGATCAGCTGGGGAATGCTCGAGAGCAGGAAGATGCTGAAGGTGTTCCGGAGGGCGATCCAGAACTTCGGCTGCGTCAGCACGTAGACGTACTGGTCGAAGCCGATGAACGTGCCCGAGTTGCGGACGAGGTCCCAGTCCATGAAGGAGATGACCGCCGTGTAGGCGATCGGGAACAGCCCGACGACGATGAAGAGGATGAAGAACGGCGAGATGTAGAGGTAGGGCGAGAGCTTCAGGTCCCACCGGCTGACGCGGTGGCCGAACGCGATGCGACGCGGATTCCTCGGCGCCGGTGCGCCGCCCTGCTGCTGCGGTCGTTCAGTGGATGACGGGGGCGCGGTGGCGGTGGATGTCACGGTCGTTCCTCTTGCTTCCGGATGCTGCGGACGGGGATCCGTGGGGGCCGGGCGGACCCGGCCCCCACGGAGGGCCGACTAGCCGATCGCCTCGACTTCGGAGACCCACTGGTCCCACGACGCCTGCTTGTCCTGCGTGCCGTCCTCGACACGGGTCAGGGCCTTCTGCATGGCGTCGTTGATCTGGAAGTAGTACTCGCCCTTGAACGGCGCCACCGAGACGGCCTTGGCACGATCCGTGAAGATCTGGCCGACCGGCGCGTTGTTGAAGTACTCGTTCACGAAGCCGGTGAGGGCCTCATCGGTGTAGGCGTCGTTCTGGCTCGGGAAGGTGCCGGCATTGACGAAGGCCTTGATCTGCTGCTCGGGAGCGGTCAGCCAGTCGGCGAGCTTCTGCGCCTCTTCCACGTGCGCGCCGTTGGCGGGAACGGTCAGGTACGAGCCGCCCCAGTTGCCGCCGCCGCTCGGGAAGACGTTCGCGACGTCCCAGCCGGTGACGTCCTCGGCGTTGCCGGAGATGACACCGAGCATCCAGCCCGGGCAGAGCATGGTCGCGTATGCGCCGTTGCCGACGCCGGCGAACCAGTCGTCGCTCCACTGGCCGAGGTGCGCGGACTGCGTGGCGCTCGCGTCGAGCACGGCGTTGTAGATGTCCTCGACGTCGGCGTTCTCGGTCGCGGTGATGTCACCGGAGTCGGGGTCCTCGTAGGCGGCCTCGACCTGGTTGATCATGCCCTGGTAGGTGCTGCCGGCCGAGTCGAACCAGGCCTTTCCGGTGGCGGCGGTGTACTGCGCGCCGACCTCGAAGTACTTGTTCCAGTCGCCCTCGAGCAGGGCGGCGACCTCTTCGCGGTCGGTCGGGAGGCCGGCGGCGGCGAACAGGTCGGAGCGGTAGCACACGCCCTCGGGGCCGATGTCGGTGCCGTAGCCGATGAGGCGGCCGTCGGCGTCGGTGGCGGCGTCGACCTTCCAGTCGAGCCAGCGGTCGGCGGTGCCTGCGGGCACCTCGGCGAGGAGGTCGGAGTACTTCATGACCTCGGGAAGCCAGTCGACCTCGATGGCCTCGACGTCGGCGAGGCCCTTCTTGCCGAGCTTCTGGAAGTAGTTGGCGCGCGCATCGTTCGAGGTCGCGGCCTTGTTCTGCACGACCTTCACGTTCGGGTTCTCGTCCATGTACTCCTGGAGGAGCTCGTCGGTGTAGCCGAAGTCGTTGAACGTCGCGACGCTCAGTTCGATCGGGCCGTCGCCGGAGCCCGAGTCCGAGCTCGGGGAACAGCCCGAGGCGAGGAGGGCGATGGATGCGGCGCCGGCTACGGCGGCGATCGCCTTGGTGCGTCGTGAAAGCTTCACGGTCACTCCCTTGTGTGCGTGTTGGGGTTGCGGAATGGTCACGTGAGGTCGCGCTCAAGCCCTGAGGTGAGAGCGCTCTCACGATGCAGGCCGATGCTATGAGAGCGCGATCATGAATGTCAAGAGAGCGCTCTCATTCGGCGCGTTCGTTACTGAGCTGTAACCAAATCCCACCAGTTGGATCAACGGACTCGGTCGGTCGCGGCGCGCGGCCGGATGTCGCCCCCAGCCGGGGCCCGTACACTCGAACGGTGTCTGGAAGCGAGCGCCGAGAGCCGAGCGACGACGTGCGCCATCGGCGTCGGATGGTCATCGCCCTCTCGCTGAGCCTCGTGCTGATCGCGATCGCGGTGCTCGTGGTCGGGTACGTCAGCGGCGCGGATCCAGCCGTCGCCGGGTCCTCCGACGGTGCCGCCGACGCCGCGACGGAGACGCCCCGCCCGGCTCCCGAGGCCATTCCCGCGCCGGCCACCGTCGAGTCGTTCGACAAGGCCGCCCGCTCCCTCGACGACCCGACGAGCATCTGGGTCGTCGTCAACAAGCTGCGTCCGCTCAACCCGCAGGACTACGAGCCCGACGACCTGGTCTCGGTGCCCGTGGAGCACACCTGGGAGCCCGAGCTGCGGCAGGAGGCATCCGACGCCGTGGTCGCCATGTTCGACGCGGCACTGGCAGAAGCCGGCCTCGAGCTGGCCTCGAACAGCGCCTACCGCTCGTACTCCGCGCAGGAGGAGGTCTACGACGGCGACGACCTCACCACGGCGCGCCCCGGCTTCAGCGAGCACCAGACCGGCCTGACCATGGACATCGGCGCCGCTTCGGGCGACTGCTCGCTCGCCGAGTGCTTCGCCGACACCCCCGAGGGCGCCTGGCTCCGCGACAACGCCTGGCGCTTCGGGTTCATCATGCGGTACCCGGCCGACAAGACCGACGTCACCGGCTACTCCTTCGAACCGTGGCACTACCGGTACGTCGGCACCGACCTCGCGACCGAGATGCACGACACCGGCTTCACCACCCTCGAGGAATTCTTCGGCCTCCCGGCCGCGCCCGACTACGAGTGAGCCGATGACCGATCAGGGCGAACGGATGCCGCGACGCGGACTCGCACTGACGGTGCTGATCGTCAACCAGCTGCTCGCCGGCGCCGGTGTCGCGACGGGCATGGCCCTCGCGGCGATCCTCACCTCCGACCTCACCGGCACGGTGGCGATGGGCGGACTCGCGCAGTCGTCGAGTGTGCTCGGCGCAGCGATCGTCGCCATCCCGCTCGCGCGCCTCGCCGTGCGCGCCGGCCGCCACGTGGCGCTCGCGACCGGCTACGCCTTCGCCTTCGTGGGCGCCGTGCTCGTGGTCGCCGCGGCGACGAGCGGGATGCCGGTGCTCGTGTTCCTCGGGCTGGCGGCGTTCGGCGCCGCGAGCGCGGCCGGACTGCAGGCCCGGTTCGCGGCGACCGAAGTGGCCGCGCCCGGGTTCGAGGCACGCTTCATGTCGCTCGTGCTCTGGGCGACGACGATCGGCTCCGTCGCCGGGCCCCTGCTGTCCCAATCAGGCGACACGGCGGGCCAGGCGCTCGGACTGCCCCCGCTCGTGGGGCCGTTCGTGTTCTCCGCGGTCGCGTTCGCGCTGTCCGCCGTGCTCGTGGGCACGCTGCTGCGCACGCCGCGGGCCGGTCACCTCGCGGTCGACCCGTCGAC
>NZ_WJSP02000335.1 GCF_009720255.1 Agromyces humi
GCTGCGCGCCGCCGCGGCATCGGCGCGCTGCTCGTGCGCCACGTGCTGCGGCTCGCGCGCATCCGGTCGACGCCCCGCGTGGTGCTCAACACCGGCCCTGAGATGGTGGCGGCGCAGCGGCTCTACGACGGCCTGGGATTCGAGCGGTTGCACGAGCGCGAGTTCGTGTTCGAGCGGCCCGACGGGTCGAGCTTCCTCATGCTGGCCTACGGGCGCGACGTCGCCTGATCGCGACCGCTCACAGCCCCGGCATCCGTCGGCCCCGACGTGTGAGCGGCACGTGAGCCGCGTGTGAGCGCCGGTGGGGAGCATGGTCCACATGCACACCACCACACAGCACGGCCAGTGGGCCGTCGAGGCCGATGGCCTCGTCAAGGTGTTCGGCGCGAACCGCGCGGTCGACGGCGTCGACCTTCGCGTGGCGACCGGCACCGTCTACGGCGTCCTCGGGCCCAACGGCGCCGGCAAGACCACCACCATCTCGATGCTCGCCACCCTCCTCCGGCCGGACGCCGGCAGCGCGCGCATCTTCGGGCACGACGTGCAGCGCGAGTCGCAGGTCGTGCGCCAGCTCATCGGCGTGACCGGGCAGTACGCGTCCGTCGACGAGAACCTCTCGGCCACCGAGAACCTCGTGATCTTCTCGCGGCTGCTGGGCCACTCGCACTCCGCTTCCAAGGCGAAGGCCGCCGAGCTCCTCGAGGAGTTCGGGCTGGCGGATGCCGCGAAGCGTCCGTTGAAGAACTTCTCGGGCGGCATGCGCCGGCGGCTCGACCTCGCGGCGAGCCTCATCGCGCAGCCGCCGCTCATCTTCCTCGACGAGCCGACCACCGGACTCGACCCGCGGACGCGCGCGCAGATGTGGGAGACCATCCGCCGGCTCGTCGCGACCGGGTCGACGGTGCTGCTCACCACGCAGTACCTCGACGAGGCCGACCAGCTCGCCGACCGGATCGCGGTCATCGACCGCGGCCGCGTCGTCGCCGAGGGCACGGCCGACGAACTCAAGGCCTCCGTGGGCCAGTCGAGCCTCGAGCTGCGCCTCGCCGACTCGCGGGACGCGGACGACGTGCGCGTCGCCATCGGGCGCGTGCTCGGCGTCACCCCGACCATCTCGCCCGAGGCCGGACGCATCACCGCGCCCATGAACAACCCCGACCGCGTCACGGAGCTGCTCGTGACGCTCCGCGACGAGGGCATCCACCTCGCCGAACTCAGCGTGGCCAAGCCGACCCTCGACGAGGTGTTCCTGACGCTCACCGGCCACGGCGTCGAGGACGAGGAATCCGCTGCGGCCGACGCATCCGGCACCGAACTCGAAGGGAGCCGCGCATGAGCGCGATCGCCACCACCACCATCACGCCCGGCCACGCCCGGAAGCTGAGGAACCGCGTCAGCCTGCAGGAGTCGCTCTCGCACACCGTCACGATGGCGTATCGCGGGATCCTGAAGATCAAGCGCACGCCTGAGCAGCTGTTCGACGTCACCCTGCAGCCGATCATCTTCACGGTGATGTTCACGTACATCTTCGGCGGCGCGATCGCCGGGAACGTGCAGAACTACCTGCCGATCATCATCCCCGGCATCCTCGTGCAGACGGTCATCTCGACGTCCATCGTCACCGGCGTGCAACTGCGAGAGGACATGGACAAGGGCGTGTTCGACCGGTTCCGGTCGCTGCCGATCGCCCGCATCGCGCCACTGTCGGGGGCGCTGCTCGCCGACACGGTGCGGTACCTCATCGCCACGACGCTCACGTTCGCCATGGGCTACCTCATGGGGCTGCGTCCGGGCGGCGGGTTCGCCGGGGTCGTCGCCGCCTCGGTGCTCGTCATCGTCTGCGCCTGGTCGCTGTCGTGGATCTTCGCGTTCTTCGGCGTGATCGCGCGCAGCGCCTCGAGCGTGCAGGGCATCTCGATGCTCATCCTCTTCCCGCTGACGTTCCTCTCGAACGCGTTCGTGCCCGTCGACACCATGCCGGAGTGGCTGCAGTGGTTCGTCGACATCAACCCCGTGTCGCACATCGTGACCGCGGTGCGCGACCTCGTGAACGAGGGCATGGTCGGGCCCGAGGTGGGCTGGGCGCTGCTCGGCTCCGCTGTGGTCGTGGCCGTGTTCGCCCCGATGACGGTGAAGGCGTACATGCGGAAGGCGTGAGGCCGGACGGTCCTCAGGACGACGGAACGGGCGCTGCGATGAGTTCGCGCGCCCGTTCCGCGCATCCGTCGGTCGTGCGGGCGGCGGCGGCCGCGCGGGCCGCAGCGAGGCGCTCGGGGTCGACGCGGGCCTCGGCCTCCTCGATCAGCCGGCTCCGGCTCGGGCCCGGTGCATCCTGCCGTCCCGACAGGCGCTCGCCGACGGCGATCAGCTCGAGCCCGCGCTCCTGGATCCCGGCCTGGTGGAGCATCCAGGCCCCGAGGCCGACGGCGATCGTGCCCAGCACGGGCTTGTCGGTGTAGCCCGCACGCGCCCGGTAGGTCGCGATCGTGCGGTAGCGCAGGCGGTCGGCCCAGCCGCGCACCTCGTCGGCCGGCCAGCCCTCGAGGGCGCCATGCGCCGCGAAGCCGGCGAGCACGATGAGGTACCACGGCGAACCGCGTCGTCGCCCGTCGTGGAAGGCGTCGATCGAACGTCGGGCGAGCCGGAGCGCGTCGGCGTCACGGCCCTCGAGATGGGCGATCTCCGAGAGGCCCAGGTCGGCGATGGTCGACACCGCCATGCCGTCGGCCATCACCCGGTCGTCGTCGGCCATCGCCTCGAAGAGCGGACGCGCCTCGTCGATGCGTCCGTCGGCGAGCAGGGCGCCGGCGATCATCCAGTCCAGCTGGATGAGGTCCTGGTCGGCGCCCAGCGACTCGAGCCCGGTCCGGGCGCGACGCGCACGCCGGAGGGTCTCGAGCGGCCGGTTCGACTGGCTGGCGAGCTGCGCGAGCATCATCGAGGACATCGCCTCGATCCAGACGTCGCCCGTGCGGCGCGCCACCTCTGCGGCGCGCTGGGCGTGGCGTTCCGCCGCCTCGGGATCGCCCTCGTTCTCGGTGAGCTGGCTCAGCATGATGGAGCCGAGCGTCGCACTGTCGGGATCCTCCGACGCGGCCATCGCCTCGAGCCGCGCCAGGGACTCGGACTGGTCGGGCATCGCGAGCAGGAAGCTCCCCGCCGCATCGAGCCACGGCGGCATCGGATGCCCCTCCCGGGCGAGTCGCTTCATGCGCGCCGCGCCACGCGCGCCCGTCGTGGTGCCGTTCGCGAGGTGCGTGGCGGTGATCAGGGAGAGGGCGACCATCGCGGCGGCGGCGAGCTCGGGCGACGGACGCGTGTCACTCGTGCTGTCGAGCACGGCCGCGCCGAAGGCGAGGATCTCGGAGTGGGCGCTCCGCACCGTCCAGCGGTAGGCGAGCGCCGCGAACACGGGCAGCACGACGTCGCCGCGGCGTGCCGCGATCGCCCGGCGCAGCACCTCCACGAGGTTGTCCTGCTCGAGGTCGAGCTCTCGGAACACCTCGACCTGGCCGGGGCCCCGGACCAGGTCGAGGGCGCGGAGCGACAGGCGCACCGCCCAGGCGTCCATCGCCGCGAGGGCGTCGGCCTCGTCGCCGGATTCCGTGAGCTTCAGCTGGCCGAACTCACGCACCGTCTCGAGCATCCGGTAGCGAGGAGCGGTCGCGTCCGGCGCGTCCGAGACGGCGAGCAGGGACTGGGCGATGAGCCCGTCGAGCAGCCAGACGGCGTCGGCGGAACCGGTCAGCGCACCGGCGGCATCGAGCCCGAACCCGTCGGGGAACCAGGAGAGCCGGCACATCGCGCGGCGTTCGTCGGCGCTCAGCAGCGCCCAACTCCAGTCGATCACGGCGCGCAGCGTACGCTGCCGCTCGGGCGACGTGCGGTCGCCTCCTGCGAGGAGCGCGAAGCGGTTCTCGAGGCGCGCCTCGATCTGCTCGACGGTCATCGACCGCACGCGGGCGGCCGGAGTAGTCAATTCGGGTCATCGCCGCGGCATCCGGCGCGCACTATCGTGAGCACATGGTGGAATGGTCCGCCCCGGCGTTGCCGGCCGGCTGGACGACATCCGGACAGCCGCCGTT
>NZ_WJSP02000336.1 GCF_009720255.1 Agromyces humi
AGCCTGCGTCTCGACGCCGGTCGACGCGATGCCCGAGGTGGTGCCCGCGCCCGTGGTCGAGCCGGAGCCGGAACCGCCGCCGCTTCCTGAACCGCCCGGCGTGCCCGGCTCGCCGGGGCCGCCCGGTTCCTCCGGCACGGTCGTCTCGTTCACCGTGATGGTGAACGAGGCGGCGATCACCGCGAAGAGCATGACCTGCTCGGGCGGCGCGGAGTCGGTGGCCGTGCAGGTGATCGTGGTCACGCCGATCGGGTAGAGGTCGCCCGAGGCGTGGTCGCAGCTCACCGTGATCGGGGCGACGCCGCCGGTGGTCGTCGGCGGGTCGAAGGCGACGGTCACGCCCGGCTCGCCGGGAGGCGCGTCGACGACGATGTCGTCGGGCACGTCGATCGTGAGCGGGTCGGGCTCGTCGACGAGGAGCGCGTATCGCACCGCGTTGTCCGTCGACGTCGACGCAGCGCTGGGGTTCAGCGCGGCATCCGTCGCCACGCCCGCTGCGATCGACGCGGTCAGCACGCCGTCGCCCGTCAGCCCGTTCACCGACACCACGTACTGGCCCGGCGCGCCACCGGGCGTGACCGTCGCCACCGGAGTGCCGGTGCCCGTGAAGGCCAGCGTCAGGTCGGCGTCAGTGAACCCGACCACCGGCTCGCTGAACGCCACGTCGAAGACGATGGGCAACACGTCCGTCGGATCCACCTGCGTCCCGCCCTGGTCGATCGTCACCGTCGGCGCCGTCACGTCGGGATCGCCCTCGTCGAAGTCGTACGTCACCGCATTGTCCGTCGACGTCGACGCCGTGTTCGCGTTCAGCGCCGCATCCGTCGCGACGCCCGCGGCGATCGTCGCGGTCAGGACACCGTCGCTCGTGAGCCCGGTGACCGACACCGTGTACGTGCCCGGCGTGCCACCCGGCGCGACGGTGGCCGCGGGGGTGCCGGTGCCCGTGAACGCCAGCGTCACGTCGGGCGCGGTGAACCCGACGACGGGCTCGCCGAACGCCACGTCGAACACGATCGGAAGCGCCGTGGTGGGATCGACCTGCGACGTGCCCTGGTCGATCGTCACCGTCGGGGCGGTGACATCACCGTCGTCGAGGTCGAACGTCACCATGTTGTCGGTCGAGGTCGACGCCGTGTTCGCGTTCAGCGCGGCATCCGTCGCCACGCCCGCGGCGATCGTCGCGGTCAGCACGCCGTCGCTGGTGAGCCCGTTCACCGACACCACGTACTGGCCCGGCGCGCCACCCGGCACGACGGTCGCTGCGGGCGTGCCGGCACCGGTGAACGCCAGGGTCACGTCGCTCGCGTCGAAGCCGACCACCGGTTCACTGAACGCCACGTCGAACACGATCGGCAGCACCGGCGCCGGATCCACCTGCGTCGCACCCTGGTCGATCGTCACGGTTGGCGCCGTCGTGTCGGGTTCGTCGGGAAGCTCGAAGGTCACCGCGTTGTCGGTCGAGGTCGACGCCGTGTTGGCGTTCAGCGCGGCATCCGTGAAGGCCCCTGCCGCGACCGACGCGGTGAGCACGCCGTCACCGGTCAATCCGGTGACAGTCACCGTGTACTCGGTCGGCGAGCCGCCGGGCACCAGCGTCGCGACCGGCGTGCCGGTTCCGGTGAACGCGAGGGTGACGTCGGTCCCGTCGAATCCGACGGCCGGCTCCGAGAGCTCGACGTCGAAGGTGATCGGCAGCGTCGACGTGGGGTCGACCTGCGTCGCGCCCTGCTCGACCGTCACCGTCGGCGCCGTCGTGTCGGGGGGCAGGTCATCGTCGCCGATGGTCACGATCGCCGACGGATCCGACGACGTGAGCGCGTAGCCGGGCGGATCGGCGGGGAGCGTGATGGTGACCGTGTAGGTCTCGCCCGGGTCGTACACGTCGTCGGCGAGCGCGTCGACGGGGATGTCGACGGTCGCGGCATCCGCGGGCACCGACACGGTCGTCCCCGGGAGCGAGGTGTAGTCGACGTCGGCCGTCGTCGGCGGCACCGGCGCGGTCGACACGGTGAGGTCGAAGGCCGGATGCTGCGCCGGCGTGATCGTGACGGGCACCACGCCGGTCGCGCCCTCCGCCACGGGCACGTCGGTCGCCAGGGTCACGTCGATCTCGGTGCCGGCGCCGACCTGCACGACGACCTTCTCGGTCGTCGGGAAGTCGTTCGTGTCGAGGTCGAGGCCGAAGAACGGCACCTGCATGCCGTAGGGCGGGTCGCCGAGGTACTGCAGCGGCAGGCCGTTGTTGCCGAGGTCGGAGACCAGGAACCGCACGGTGCAGGTCACGTCGGTAAGGCCGGTCGCGAGGAACTCGACCTGGTCGAGCGCGTAGTTCAGGCTCTCGATCGCGTTCAGCCCCCTCACCACGCCGGCGAATGCGCTGTGCGGGTCGCTCGGATTGCCGGTGGCGAACGGCAGGTTCTTCACCTCGTCGGGCAGCGCATTCATCGCCCCTTCGACCACGAGCGCACGGTTGGCCTCGTACTCGGCGAACTCGGGATCGGAGGGATCCGGCGAGATCGCCAGGTCGAGCGTGTCCTCCATCAGCTCCTCGAGGTCGTCGTAGATGGTGAAGGGGGACGCCGGCATCGAGAACGTTCCGCAATCCGTCCACGCGATGAGCAGCCACTCGTCGCCCGGCCCGTCGATGGTGTCGTCGCCGTCCTGCTCGTCGTTGTCGTCGTCGACGACGTTCCAGTCCTCCTCGTCGGGCTGGCCGGTGTCGTCGCCGGCGTCGCCGAGGAAGCCCGACCCGCCCGACGGCACCTGGAAGACCTGGTCGGGCACCTCTACCTCGGGGAAGTCGTTGAGCTCCTGCACGCGGATCTGGATGTCGGCCTGCGCGGTGCCGAGCGCTGGGTCGCCGGGCACGAGCGTGACGGCGAGCGTCTCGGGGTTCGATCCGTTGTAGTAATACGGGTCGTCGGCGGTGCCGTCGTCGTCGGAGTCGTCGTCGGGGGTGTAGACGAGTGTCTTCAGCGCGTCGTTCACCTCCTGGGTCGTTCCGATGACCGCGACCACCGGCGCGGGCAGGTCGCTGAGGGCGCTCTTGTCGCGCACGAGGGCGCCGCTCGGCAGTTGCAGCACGTCGATGCTGCTGTCGGAATCGTCGACGACGGATGGGGCGTCGCTGAAGTCGAGCGTGCCGTGCGACACCGAGAGCTGGACCGCCGTGCATCCGGTGAGGTTCCACGGGTCGGCGTTGACGCAGCCCGACTCCGCCGATTCGACGGCGATCGTGCGCACGTCCTGCGAGATCAGGTCGGTGCCGCCGTCGAACGCGAGCTCGCCTTCGGGGATGACCGTCGGGAAGCCGGCTGGCAGGCTCACCGGCAGCGACCCGGCCGGGGCCATGTACAGCCGCGTCGGCGGGTCGACGAACGACGGCGCCGCGGCCTGCGCGGGCACCACCAGCGTGAGGGCGGCGACCGCCCCGAGTGCTGCGCCGAGTGCGACGGTGCGGATGCCACGCCGCTGTCGCGGCGCGCGGCCGCGCGTGAGCCACCCCATCGTCATACGTCCCCCCGGTCGCGACGCGAACTGCTGCGTTCGGGGGACACGCAACCAGTCCCCGACGCCGCCGTCAAGGCGAACGTGAGAATCCGTCGCGGTTCGGCCGCCCCACTTCGGGGTACGGCGGGGCGCCCCTCCGGACGCGGGTAGCGTGGCAGCGTGCAGATCACAGTGCTCGCGGGCGGCGTCGGAGGGTCGCGCTTCGTGCGCGGCGTGCGCGAGGAGTGCGCGCGGCGCTGGCCCGACGGGAAGGGCGGCTCGGCGGCATCCGTCACCGTGATCGTGAACACGGGCGACGACCTGTGGCTGGCGGGCGTGCGGCTCATGCCCGACTTCGACTCGCTGGTCTACTCGCTCGCGGGGGTGAATGACTTGAGCGTGTAGATCAGCGGATGCCGCAGCGGCATCCCGAACCGGAGAGGAAGACCACCATGGCAGCCGACGAACCCACCACGACCCCGACGGATGCGGCCGGATGGGGAAGAACGCGAGCTGCTCCGCCTGCTTGGCGGCGACCTCGGCCAGCCGCCGGCGCCCGTGGCCGGCGTTCACGACCTGGTTGGCACAACG
>NZ_WJSP02000337.1 GCF_009720255.1 Agromyces humi
TGACCATGATGCTCGGCAGAGCCGTGTCGGGGTCGCCGAGCCAGTTCGTCTGCGGCGCCAGGCACGGTCGCGTCAGCGTGCCCTATCCGCTCACCGCGTCCGGGGCGTCGTGGTATGCCGATGTGGCGGTGTCGGGCGACGCGATCGTCGCGGCGGCGGCCACGCGGCATCCGCTCGGCGTCGGCATGGAAGTCGCCACGCTCGACGCGGGGTCGGTCATCGACGAGGCGGCCTTCCACTCCAGCGAGCGCGCGGCGCTCGACGAGCTCGACCCCGCCCGCCGGGCACTCGTGCGTGCGACGCTCTGGGCGCGCAAGACCGCTCTGCTCCGCGCCGTCGGCCACACCGACTTCATCGAGCCGTCGCGGCTCGCCCTGTCGATCCCCGGCGACGACGGCGGCACCGGCAGCATCGTGCGCAGCGTGCCGGAGTTCGGCTCAGGGTGGCGCAAGGTGCGCTTCCACGACGTGCCGGTGCCTGGCAACCGCGCGGCGTCCGTGGCGGTCATCGCCTGACGCAGGCTCGGCGGTCCGCCCGCCCGGCGTCGCGGCCATCGCCCTACAGTGGGATCGTGCGCAGCGTCATCATCCTCGGCTCATCCGGTTCGATCGGCACCCAGGCGCTCGACGTCATCCGCGCGAATCCGCGCCGGTTCGAGGTCGTCGGGCTCGCCGTGGGCTCCAACCGCGCGGTGCTCGAGGCGCAGGCCGCGGAGTTCGGCGTCGAGCACACCGCGGTCGGCATCGAGGAGGCGGTGCAGTTGGTGCGCGACGTCGACGCCGACGTCGTGCTCAACGGCATCACCGGATCCGTGGGCCTGGCTCCCACGCTCGCCGTGCTCGAGCGCGGCACGACGCTCGCGCTCGCCAACAAGGAGTCCCTGATCGTGGGCGGCGACCTCGTGACGAGGCTCGCGGCGCCGGGCCAGATCGTGCCCGTCGACTCCGAGCACTCCGCCATCGCGCAGGCGCTGCGCTCGGGGACCCCCGACGAGGTGCGCCGGCTCGTGCTCACCGCCTCGGGCGGCCCGTTCCGCGGACGCACCCGCGCCGAGCTCGCCGACGTCACGCCGGCCGAGGCGCTGGCCCATCCCACCTGGGACATGGGGCTCGTCGTCACGACGAACTCCGCGACCCTCGTGAACAAGGGGCTCGAGGTGATCGAGGCGCACCTCCTCTTCGACGTGGAGTACGACCGCATCGACGTGGTCGTGCACCCGCAGTCGATCGTGCACTCGATGGTCGAGTTCATCGACGGCTCCACGATCGCGCAGGCCTCGCCGCCCGACATGCGCCTGCCGATCTCGCTCGGGCTCGACTGGCCCGACCGCGTGGGCGGCGCGGGTCGCCCGCTCGACTGGACGACGGCGACGAGCTGGACCTTCGAGCCGCTCGACACGGCGGCGTTCCCCGCGGTCGCCCTCGCCAAGCAGGTGGGCCGCGCGGGGGGCGAATACCCTGCCGTGTTCAACGCCGCGAACGAGGAGGCGGTCGCCGCCTTCCACGCCCGACGGATCGGCTTCCTCGACATCGTCGACACCGTGCGCGACGTGGTCGACGCGCACGAGGCCACGTCCGACCGGCTCACCGTCGAGTCCCTCGCCGAGGCGGAGCGCGCGGCGCGGCGCGCGGCGCAGGCCCAGATCGGCCGAGTGGCCCGCTGACCGGATGCCGCGGCGTCGCGGCATCCGCTTCTCACAGCCGAACGACAGCGGGCACCAAGCCGGCGGCAGTACGCTCAGGGCGTGGATTCCGTGCTTCCCTTCATCCTGGGCGTCGTCATCATCGTCGTCGGCCTCGCCCTGTCGATCGGGCTGCACGAGATCGGGCACCTCGTGCCCGCCAAGCTGTTCGGCGTCAAGGTGACCCAGTACATGATCGGCTTCGGGCCGACGATCTGGTCACGACGTCGCGGCGAGACCGAGTACGGCGTCAAGGCCATCCCGCTCGGCGGCTACATCGCGATGATCGGCATGTTCCCGCCCGGCAAGGGCGAACGGGTGCAGGAGGACTCGACGGGATTCTTCCGCGGCCTCGTGCAGGACGCCCGCGACTCCAGCATGGAGTCCATCACGGCCGGCGACGAGGACCGGGCCTTCTACCGCCTGCCCGTCTGGAAGCGCATCGTCGTCATGTTCGGCGGGCCGTTCATGAACCTCGTGCTCGCGGTCGTGCTCTTCGGGGTGCTGCTCATGGGCTTCGGGGTCGCGCAGGCCTCGACCACCGTCGGGTCGGTCTCGGCGTGCGCACTGCCGGCGACCAGCGAACGACAGACGTGCGAGGCCGGAGATCCGGCGGCGCCGGGTGCTGCCGCGGGCATCGAGCCGGGCGACCGCATCGTCTCGGTCGCCGGCAAGCCGATCGACACGTGGAACGAGTCGACCGCCATCATCCGCGACCACCCGAACGAGCAGATCGACCTCGTCGTCGTCCGTGACGGCGAGGAGATCACCCTCGCCGTCACCCCCATGCTGAGCGAGCGGTACCAGACCGACGCCGACGGCGCGGTGGTGACGGATGCCTCGGGCGAGCCGGTCACCGTGCAGGCGGGCTTCGTGGGCATGAGCCCGGCGACCGAGACCGTGCAGCAGCCCGTCACGGCCGTGCTTCCGGCGGTCGGCGAGAACGTCGCCGGCGTCGCCGGCATCATCCTGAACCTGCCGCAGCGCATCATCGACGTCGCCAACGCGGCGTTCGGGCCGGGCGAACGCGACCCGAACGGGCCGATCTCGGTCGTCGGCGTCGGCCGGGTCGCCGGAGAGATCGCGAGCCTCGACGAGATCCCGCTCGCGTCGAAGGCGGCCGGACTCGTCGGCATCCTCGCGTCGCTGAACATCGCGCTGTTCGTCTTCAACATGATCCCGCTGCTGCCGCTCGACGGCGGCCACATCGCCGGGGCCCTCTGGGAGGCCATCCGTCGCGGGTTCGCGAAGCTGTTCCGGCGCCCCGACCCCGGCCCCGTCGATCTCGCGAAGCTCATGCCGCTCACGCTCGGCGTCGTGGTGGTCTTCGGCGCCATGAGCGCGCTGCTCATCTACGCCGACATCGTCAAGCCGGTGCAGCTGCTCTGATCGTGCGGCAGCGGCGGTACTCCTCGGGGAGTACGCGATGAGCCTCCGTCCGGCTGATCCGCCGCCGGGAGCTCGGCGATACCATCGGGGCATGCCCGTCACCCAGTCGGACGGTCGGCCCCACTGGGATGCGCGGTGGGACGGCCGGGCCGACCGATTCCGCCCGCCGCCGGGAGTGGTGCTCGGCGTGCCAGTGGTCGTCAGCCTCCTTGCGCAGGTGCCCGCCGCGATCGGCATCGCCGTGTGGTTGCAGCTGGGGTGGGCGGCCGGAGCGCTGCAGGTGGCGCTCGCCCTGGTCGGGCCGCTGGCGCTGCTCGGGTCCCGCCGGTGCCCCGGACCCACGGTGGCCGTGGTTTCCGCCGCCGCACTGGCCGACCTCGTCGTCGGGCCCGACGTGGGGCCGCCGTACGTCGCGCTCGCCTTCGCCATCGTGCTCGCCGTCGCCCGAGGCGCGGTGCTGTGGGCCGTGGTCTCCGTGGTGGTCGCGTGGGTCGCCGCGATCGTGCTCGGAGCGCTCATCGGGCTCGACTGGCATCCGTTCCGGATCGCCCTGACGACCCTGCTGCTCGCGGCGTGCTTCGGCATCGGTGCCTTCGTGCGCACCCGTCGGCAGCGCGCCGCCGCCTTCCGTGCGGAGGCCGACCGGCGGCGGCAGACGGCAGAGCAGCGCGAACGCGTGCGCATCGCCCGCGAGCTGCACGACGTCATCGGCCACGCGCTCTCGCAGATCAACGTGCAGGCCAGCGTGGGGCTGCACCTGATGGACCGGGATCCCGAGCAGGCCCGCACCGCTCTCGCCAGCGTCAAGGAGACCTCGAAGACCGCCCTCGAGGAGGTGCGCAGCGTGCTCGGCGTGATCCGCTCGGACGGAGAGGCCCCGCTGGCACCGCAGGCCGAGCTCGCCGAGCTGCCGCGGCTCGTGGCGGGCGTGCGCTCGCCCGGGTTCGACGCGGAGCTCGTCGACCGGCTCGACGGCGCCCTCCCCGGCCGCGCAGCGCAGTTCGC
>NZ_WJSP02000338.1 GCF_009720255.1 Agromyces humi
CCTCCACGCGGAAGCCCAGCCGGTCCGCGACATCCGCCGCCACGGCGACGATCGGGGCGGTCGACGCGGCCTCCAACGGCGGGCACACATCCTGCCGGACGGCACGGACGCTGGTGCCGGCCACCTTGACGGCCGCGGCCCGCTCGTCGATCGCATCCATCACCGCCTCGAGGTCGTCGAGGGTCCGCGCCCGTACCTCGACGACGAGCTCGGCCGCGTCGGGAACGATGTTGGGCCGACTTCCAGCTGAGACGTTGCCCACGTTCACCGTGACGCCGGGGCGGCTGTCGTTGAGGGCGAGCAGGTCGAGCACCAGGTGGGCGGCCTCCGCCGCCGCATTCGCGCCCCGCTCCGGTTCGATGCCGGAGTGCGCCGCTCGGCCGCTGACCTCCAGGCGCACGTCGGCGATGCCCTTCCTCGCCGATACGAGGTCGCCGTTCTCCCTCGCGCACTCGAGGGACAGTGCGACATCCGCTTCGCCGGCCAACGCGGCGAGCTGTGCGCGGCTCGCGGGCGATCCGACCTCCTCGTCTGGGGTGAGCGCGATGATGAGCTCGCCGTAGCCGCGCCACCCGCAGCCTTCGAGAGCTCGGGCCGCGGCGAGGCCGGCGAGGAGCCCGCCCTTGTCGTCGCTGACTCCCGGTCCGTACGCGCGCCCGGCCGACTCCCGATACGGGCGACGTGCCGCCTCGCCGGCGGGGAAGACCGTGTCCATGTGCCCGAAGAGGAGCACCGTCGCCGTGCCGGTCCCCCGCCGACGGGCCACGACGACATCACCATGGCGGACGCCGCCGATGGGCTCGGTCGCCGTGCGAGCGACGGTGAACCCGTCTGCGGCCAGGCGGCCCGCGCACCAGTCGGCGACGCGATTCACGCCGTCGACGTCGGCGCTGCCGGAGTCCATCGAGACGAGTTCGGCGAGATCGGTCCGGTAGCCGGCCACAGCGCCCTCGACGGCGGTACGAAGGGCCGCGAGCCAGGTCGGCGACTCGGACGGCAGCGCGGTGCGAGCCGCGGTCGGTCGCGAGAGATCGAGCGGCACTCAGAGCACCTTCGACAGGAACGACCGGGTGCGCTCCTCGGCCGGCTCGACGAGCACCTGCCGCGGATCGCCCTGCTCGACGACGACCCCGCCGTCCATGAAGACCGCCACGTCGGCGACCTCGCGCGCGAACCCGATCTCATGGGTCACCACGATCATGGTCATCCCGCCCTCCGCGAGGCGGCGCATGACGTCGAGCACGTCGCCGACGAGCTCGGGGTCGAGCGCAGACGTCGGCTCGTCGAACAGCATGACCTGGGGGTCCATCGCGAGCGCTCGCGCGATGGCCACGCGCTGCTGCTGGCCGCCCGACAGCTGCGCCGGATAGGTGCCGGCCTTGTCGCCGAGCCCGACCTGTTCGAGCAGGCGAATGCCGTCGTCGCGCGACTCGGCCTTCGAACGTCCGAGCACCTGCGTCGGTGCCTCCATCACGTTCTCGAGGGCGGTCATGTGGGGGAACAGGTTGAACCGCTGGAACACCATGCCGACCTTGCGGCGCTGGGTGGCGACCTCCTTCTCACGCAGCTCGAAGAGTCGGCCGTCCTTCTCGCGGTAGCCGACCGTCTCACCGGCGACGCGGATCACGCCCGCGTCGATCTGCTCGAGGTGGTTGATGCAGCGGAGGAACGTGGACTTCCCCGACCCCGAGGGGCCGAGCAGGCACACGACCTGGCCGCGCTCGACAGACATCGTGATGCCCTGCAGCACCTCGAGGCTTCCGAAGCGCTTGTGCACCTCGACCGCCTCGACCATGGGGCCGGGGCCGGCGGCGGGAGGTGCGGCCTGGGGGGCGGCTGCGGTCATGAGGCGGACTCCTTCTTCGAGGCGCGCACGGGCAGGGTGAGGCTCTGGGTGAACGTGGAGACCCGCGACCCCAGGGTCGGGCGCACGCCGGTGAACCCCCGGCCGTAGCGGCGCTCCAGCCACATCTGCGGGATCGAGAGGATCGAGGTGAGCGCGAGGTACCAGATCGCGGCGACGATGAGCAGCGGGATGATCTTGTAGTTCTGGGTGTACGCCTCGCGGATGTTCGACATCAGGTCGTCACCGGCGACGATGGCGACCAGCGAGGTGCTCTTGAGCATCGTGATCGTCTCGTTGCCCATGGGCGGGATGATCACGCGCATCGCCTGCGGGAGGACGATCCGTCGCAGGGTCTTCAACGGGGACATGCCCAGGGAGTGGGCGGCTTCCGTCTGGCCGGGATCCACGGACTGGATCCCCGCGCGCACGATCTCCGCGGCGTACGCCATCTCGTTGAGCCCGAGCGCGAGCAGCGCGGCCACGGTGGCGGGGATGAGGTCGCTCGTCGTGAACGACCAGAACTCCACCGAGGTGAACGGCACGCCGACGACCACCTTCGGGATGAAGGCGCCGATGAAGCCCCAGAAGATGAGCTGCAGCAGCAGCGGCGTGCCGCGGAAGACCCAGATGAACAGGGCGGCGGCGATCGAGAGCACGGGGTTCGGCGAGAGGCGCATGACCGCGACCACGATGCCGCCGATGACGCCGACCACCATGGATGCCGCGGTGAGCCACAGGGTGATGACGACGCCGCTGAGCGTGAGGGGCTTGAAGAGGTACTCCCCCACCGTCGGGAGGTCGAGGTTGGGGTTCTGGAGGATCGACGACAGGGTCGCGATGCCGATCACGAGGACGAGCACTGCGGCGATCCAGCGCCCCGGATGCCGCACGGGCACCGCCTCCACGGGTCGGGGACGGGCGGCGCCCGAGGAGCCGTGCGGCCCCTCGGGCGCCGTCAGGGCTGACGGCTTCATTGCGGTCATGGGTGGTGCTTTCGGTTCGGTCGCGACCGGGATGGTCACGAGGAGGCGGCGCCGTTGATGGTGGCTTCGTCGATGCCGATGCCGGTGACGCCGTACTGGTCGAGGATGGCCTCATAGGTGCCGTCGTCCATGAGCGACTGGAGCGCGGCCTGGATCGCCTCGGCGAACGCCGCGTCGTCCTTGAGCACGCCGATGCCGTTCAGTGTCGCGTCGTAGCCGTTCGGGGCCTCGGGGTCCTCGACGACCTCGAACGTCTTGCCGTCGTTGGTCGTCTTCGCCACGTATCCGGCGCTGGGCTTGGTGAGCAGCGAGGCGATCGCCTTGCCGCTCGTGATCGCGAGCTGGGCATCCGCGTCGGAGGGGAACTCCGACAGCGCGATGGGCTCCAGTCCGTTCGCCTCGCATTCGCCCTGCCAGACGTCGTTGACCAGGTCGACCTGGCTCGTCGCTGCCTGCACGGCCACCTCGGCGCCGCAGAGGTCGAGGAAGCTCTCGATGCCCTCGGGGTTGCCGGCCGCGGTCAGGATGCCGGTGCCCGATGCCGAGTAGTCCACGAAGGTGAGCACCTCCATCCGTTCGACGCTCGAGGTCATGGCCGTGATGGTGGCATCGAAGTTGCCGGCCTGCAGTGCCGGGATGATGCCGTCGAACGCCTGCTGCTCGAACTCGAAGTCGACGCCGAGCTTGGCACCGATCGCGCGGCCGAGGTCGACGTCGACTCCGGTGAGCTCATCGGACCCCTCCTCGGTGAACATCTCGAAGGGCGCGTAGGGGGCGTCGGTCGCGACCTTGACCGAGCCGGCGTCGGCGATCTCCGCAGGCAGCAGTGCCGCTGCGTCGTCGTCGACGGTGATCTCGATGCCGGCGATCTTCACCGGCTCGGATGCCGCGGGCTCACCTTCGGCGGATGCGGCGGTGCATCCCGTGGCGAGCAGCGCCGTTGCGGAGACCAGCGTGAGCGCCGCGGTGAGGCGACCTGCTGAGGGAAGTGGGGAACGCGACATGACATGCCCTTCGTGCGGTTCATGGAGGTGGGGTGTGCTTGCGGTCGAGTATGTAACATCCGTTACAGAAATGCTAGTGATTTCTGTTTCTGTAATGTAGCGTCGCGGCCATCCCCGCATCCGGCGGGCACGAAGGAGTGACATGAATCGCATGCTTGCCCCCATTCTCGCCTCGACGCTGGCCATCGGCCTCGTCGCCGGCGCTGCTCCGGCCCACGCCGCAGCCGGCGGGCCGCGCGCG
>NZ_WJSP02000339.1 GCF_009720255.1 Agromyces humi
CGGCGACGGGCGACGGCTCGGCCGATCGGGCCTCCGTGCTCGATGCCGCGGTCTCGGTCAGGGATGCGGCATCCGTCGATGGCGCGGTCGCCCGGGCGACGACCTCGTCGGCGAACCCGGCTCGGGGCTCGACCGACGCGGCGGGGTCGGCGGCGCGAAGCCGCTCCACCGGGTCGAGCTCGTTGTCGTCATGCATGTCGATCACCCTCCGTGACTGCGTTCATAGACGGATATGTCCGGCGCGGCGCGAACCTTGCACCGCTACCGGAGGCGTCGGCGTCCTCGCAGCGCCGTGCCGGCAAGCGGCTAGAACGACAGCCGTTCGCCCCAGGCCTCCCGGAGGCGCTTGCGGGCACGCGAGAGCGCGGCATCCGCCCCCGAGCGGGAGATACCGAGCACCTCGGCGAGCTCGGCCCCGTCGAGGCCCTCCCACGCGTGCAGCAGGAGGATCTGCCGATCGCGCTCGCCCACGCTCGCAAGCGCCCCGCGGAGCTCGGCATCGAACAGGGCGCTCAGCTCGGGGTCGTCGCCCACGCGAACCGCCCCGGACTCGGGCACCTCGTCGACGGCGAGGTCGACCGTCTTGCGCCGGTGGTTCGCAAGCGTGAAGCCCGCGGTGCGGTAGAGCCATGGCAGCACCGCGTCGGGCGGCACGTCGGCGCGGCGGCGCCAGGCCGTCGCGAACACGTCGGCCGCGAGGTCCTCGGCGTCCTGCCGCGGCCCTCGGCGCGCGAAGTAGCGGACGAGGGCCGTCGAGTGCTCCCGCACGACTCCGGTGAACCAGGCGACCTCGTCGGAGGTCGCGGTCTGGTCGGCGCCCTCGGGCATCGCCACCCCCTCGGTCGCGTCGGTCTCGGCTGCGGTGCTGGCGATCCTCACACCCGGTATGTGTCGGATCTGCCGCGAGTCTTGCACGGAGCGAGGGGATTCGTCGTGCGCGATGCGGTGGAACCGCCTCAGTCGAACATCGGCGTCAGGAACCGGCGCTCGTAGCGCCGGAAGCAGCGGGTCTCCGCGCCGAACCGGTTGGCCTCCACGCACTCGGGGTCGGTGGTCGCGGCGATGCGGTACCGCTCGTACTCGGCCAGCGACGGGAACGTGAAGAGCGCGAACGCCTCATCGCTGTCGCCCTCGCTCGGCAGGAAGTAGCCGTGGTGCGTACCGCCGAGCCGGTTCACGAGGTGGATCCATCGCCGCCCGTACTCCTCGAAGTCGGACAGCCTGTGGGGATCGATCTCGTAGCGCAGGTGGATGGTGATCATTCGTCCACGCTCGCATCGATCGCGGGAGGGAACCCCGTGAATGCCTGCCAATCTTACGGCCCGGACCGCCGACCTCGCCCGCGACGACCCGGCACGATGCCGGTCGACTCACGCGGCGTCGAGGAACGCGATCACGGCGAGGACCCGGCGATGCGCCGAGGCGTCGTCGTCGCCGAGGCCGAGCTTGGCCAGGATCCGGTGGACGTGCTTCTCGACGGTGCCCTCGGAGACGTGCAGCACGCGGGCGATGCCGACGTTCGAGCGCCCCTGCGCCATCAGGGACAGCACCTCGCGCTCGCGAGCGGTCAGGTCGCCCAGCGGGTCCTTCGACCGCTGTGCCCGGACGAGCTCCTGCACGAGCGCCGGGTCGATGACGGATTCCCCGCCGGCGACGCGTTCCAGGGAGGCCACGAAGTCCTGCACCATCGTGACCCGCTGCTTGAGCAGGTACCCGATCCGCGGCCCGCTCCCGAGGAGCTCGATGGCGTGCTGGACCTCGACGTACGACGAGAGCACCACGATGCCGATGAAGGGGTCGGCGGCTCGGACGGCGGTCGCCGCCTCCAGCCCCTCGAGCGTGTGCGTGGGCGGCATCCGGATGTCGATGATCAGCAGGCCCGGGCGGTGCTCGCCCGCGAGCTCGAGGAGCCGGGATGCATCGGGCGCCTGGGCCACCACGTCGAACCCCGACTGGGTCAGCAGGCTCGCGAGTCCCTCCCTCAGGAGGACGTCGTCGTCCGCGATGATCACCCGGGTTCCCGGCATCACGTTCCCTGAACGAATCTCGGCATCTGTGCCAGTCTGAGCGTGCGCGAGGTTCGAGACAACAGGTTCGCCCCACATCGAGGTGTCACGTGCAGGAAGTACCCCACGAGAGCGACGTGCTCGCCGCCGAGCTGGCGGCCCTCCGGAGGACCGCGGGTCTCATCGCGCGCGGCACGCCGGCCGTGGTCGTGCTGGAGAGCGTGGCCCGTCACGTGGCGTCCTCCGTCGGGGCGGACTTCCTCGAGATCCTGCAGTTCGAGGGCCGCGACCGCCCCATGGTCGTCGCCGCGTGGGCCGCGCGTCGCGACCGGATGGTCGACCTGGATCGCTGGCCGCTCGCGGTCGACGCCCTGGCGCAGGAGATCGCCGACGCGAGGGCCGCCGTCCGGGAGGACCGCCCGCGTGCGGTGCACGACACCGCGTCGGCGATCACCAGGCAGCGGTACGGGGTGAGGTCATCGGTCGGCGCGCCCGTGCCGTTCCGGGACGAGGTCTGGGGAGCGATCCTCGTGCATTCCATCGGCCCCGCGTCGCTCCCCCCGGAGACGGAACGCCTGCTGTCGGACTTCACCGAGCTCGTGACGTCGGCGGTGGCGAACAGCACCGCCCAGGCCGCCGTCACCGAACTCGCCGCCGACCAGGCGGCGCTGCTCCGCGTGGCCGAGCTCGTCGCTCGCGAAGCGGCGCCCGACGAGGTGTTCGCAGCCGTCGCAGAAGAGCTCGGGAAGCTCCTCGGCGTCCCGGGTGCCGAGCTGCGCCGCTACGAAGCGAACGGCACCGCCACCTTCCTCGGGAGCCGGGGGCCGCTCGCGGCCGGACCGCCCACCGTGGAAGCGCCCATCGTCGTCGACGGGCGCGTGTGGGGCGCCCTCGTCGTCGGCTCCGACCGGGAACCTCCGCTGCCCCCGGACACGGAGCAGCGCATGGCGAAGTTCGCCGACCTCGTGGCCGTCGCCCTCGCCAACCTGGAATCCAGGGAGGCGCTGCGCGCATTGGCCGACGAGCAGGCGGCACTGCGCCGGGTGGCCACCACCGTCGCACGGGGGGAATGGCCGGACACCTCCGCCACCATCGTGCGAGAGGTCGCGCTGCTGCTCGGCGCGCGGGGCGCGGTGATGCTGCGGTACGAGGCCGACGAGACGATCACGGTGCTGTCGGCGTGGGGCAGCCCCGACATGACCGCCTACGTCGACCAGCGGCTGCCGTTCCAAGGGGACAATACGGCGGCGGAGGTCTGGCGAACCCATCGCCCCGCTCGGCAGGAGGACTTCGACTACGCCGTGGGCGGCCTCGCCGAGCTCAGCCGACGCGAGGGGATCACGTGTGCCGTCGCCAGCCCCGTCATCGTCGAGAACCAGCTCTGGGGGGCCATCGTCGTCGTCACCAGCGGGCCCGAGCGGCTGCCGGGTGACACCGAGGCCCGGATCGGACAGTTCACCGAACTCCTCGCGACCGCGATCGGCAACCTGAAGTCACGATCCGACCTCATCGCGTCGAGGACGAGGATCGTGCAGACCGCCGACCTGACCCGTCGCCGCTTCGAGCGCGACCTGCACGACGGCATCCAGCAGCGTCTCGTCAGCATCGCGCTGGACCTGCATGCGGTGGAGCAGTCCCTGCCCCCGGGGTCGGAAGCCTCACGCGCCCGACTCGTGGGCGTCGCCGAACAGCTGTCGGACACGCTCGAGCAACTTCGGGAGCTGTCACGGGGCCTGCATCCGGCGATCCTCTCCGAAGGCGGACTCGCCCCGGCCGTGCGCGCCCTGGCACGCCGATCCCCCGTTCCGGCGCAGCTGCAGATGGACGCCCTTCCCCGGATGGCCGACCCCGTCGAGGTCGCCGCGTACTCCGTCGTCTCGGAGGCACTCGCCAACGCGGGGAAGCACGCCGGGGCCGCGCGCGTCGACATCGCGCTCCGGTGTCGCGACGGGCACCGGCAAGTCGGCTCTCGCGCTCTGCGCGGGGCTCGAGATGGTGCTCGAACGCCAGCAGCACAAGAAGATCATGGTGTTCCGGCCGCTGTACGCGGTCGGCGGCCAGGAGCTCGG
>NZ_WJSP02000034.1 GCF_009720255.1 Agromyces humi
AGCAGGGCGCCCACGTGCGCGTCGGAGGCGACGGCCAGCTCGAACGCGGCCTGCAGCATGCGGAGCGCGGCGACGAACGGTTCGAGCACGTCGTCTCCTCTCGCTCCACGGGCGTCGCCGCCGATGCTAGCACCGCAGGTCGGATGCGGGGCGAGCGGCGCGGCGCCGTGGATCCGGCTGCTGCTCGGTGGTCACGCGTCGCGCCGGACACGCAAGCGGGCGGATGACGCGACTGCGCGTCATCCGCCCGTTGCTGTGCTGGTGGTTCAGGTGGTGCGGCTGCGGTTCCTCGTGATGAGGCCCCAGATGAGCAGCACGATGATCGAGCCGCCGATCGCGAGCAGCCAGGTGCCCAGGTCCCAGAACTCGGTCAGGGGCCGGTTCAGGATCAGGCTTCCCAACCATCCGCCGAGCAGGGCGCCGACGACGCCCAGCAGGAGGGTGATGAACCATCCGCCGCCCTGCTTGCCTGGCAGGATCAGCTTCGCGATCGCGCCGGCGATGAGGCCGAGGATGAGGAATGCAAAGAAACTCATACGTGCTCCTTCGTTTCGGGGGTGCCCAACGAAATCACGGTACGCCGATCCGTCGCAACCCCTTGAACGCCACTCTGGCGTGCCCTATGCGGACATCTCAGTCCGTTTCGGGTCGGCGGGTCGAGGCGGCGATGCCGGACCCGCGCCGCGGCGGTCAGACGGCGACGAAGCCGAGGGTCTCCAGCACCCGCACCTTGCCCCCGCCCTTCGGGATCTCGAGCGTGGCGACGCAGTCGCCGGCGGGCGGATGGACGACCTGCGTGGTGCCCACGCCATCGGCGCCGACCTGCAGCACGAGGGTCGTCGAGTAGGTGACGGTGCCAGCCACCGAGCACACCAGCCGCACCTGGAAGAAGTCGCGGTTGTTCGCGCCCGTCGCGGTGAAGCTCACGCCACCGTCGGATGCGATCGCGAGCGAGAACGGGCTGGTCGCGTTCGGGGCGACCGGCTGCGGAGCTGCGGTCGCGGTGCCGGTCGTGGTGGCGGTCGTGGTGGTCGCCGCTGTGGTCGTCGCCATGGTGGTCGTCGTCGTGTCGGTCGCCGTGGTGGTCGCACCCGTCGCCATGATCGTCGTTCCCCCGGCGACGCGGGCGCCGCTCGACGCCGTGCCCTGGGCCGGCGCACCCGTGAAGGCCGCGTCGTCCGTGCGGAACCGGAAGGCGTCGAACGACTGGCCGACTCCCCGCCCGAACACGCCCGTCTGCCCGTCGGCCAGCGGCGAGTTGTAGGCGTAGGAGGTGATGACCTGGCCGTCGAGCGTGATCGTCACGACGGTGCGCTTCAGCACCAGGTTGAGACGGTAGTCCCGCCCGGCGACGAACACCTTGGCGACCGAGGCGTCGACGACCCAGCCGCCGCGCGGCGACACGTGCCCGACGACGATGCGCTTGCCCGCGACATCCAGCGCCACGAACTTGAAGTCGTCGTTCGCGTACCAGTCGAAGACGATGCCGCTGTAGCCGTTGGCGGCCAGCACGGCCTCGACCTCGAGGTAGCTCATCGGGTCGAGTCGCACGCCGGTTCCTCCTGGGGCGGGCGCGCCGCCCGAGGTGTAGCCGACCAGTGCTGCAGCGAGGCCGTCGACGCCGGGCATCCCCGTAATCCTGCCCGGCGTCGACGACCACGTTCCTGCGACGGGGGTGAAGGCAGCGGATGCCCCGTCGAATGCCTCGGTGCGGTCGACCGTGATCGCGGGCGAGATCACCGTGAGCGCGATGTTGTCGAACCAGCCGCGGGCCTGCTGCGACCCGAATCCGACGAGGCCCTTGTTGAGCGCGACCGAGTCGCCGTCGACCACGCGCGGCGCGAACGTGTGGCTGAAGGCATTCCCGCCATCGATCGTGACGGTGACGATGAGGCCGTTGACCACGACGTTGAGGACGTAGTACTTGCCTGAGCGCACGCCGCCCGGCACCACGCCCTGCGCGTCGACCCACCAGCCGCTCGCGTTCCGGTGCCCGATGACCATCTTGTTGATCGACTCGTCGATGCCCGCGAACTTGAAGTCGAACGGGCCGAAGTAGTCGAAGACGATGTAGGCGTTGGCCTTCCAGCCGCCGGTCGCCTTGTCCATCGAGATCTTCGCCGACAGCTCGTAGTACACGCTCTTGTAGGCGTCCGAGTACCAGACGGCGACGGCGTCGTTGGTGGCGCCCGCCGCGGTCACCTTGAGCACGCCGCCCTGCACCGAGAAGGTGCCCGAGTCGGTGGCGAAGCCCTGGGTCGTGCCGTCGTTGAAGTCGGCACCGCGCAGGGTGTCACGGCGCCCGCCCGGGATGTTGCCGGCCTGCGGGTCGGTGGGCCCGCCGGTCTGGGTCTGCCACTGGCCGTGGTCGTGCTGGGTGATGAGGCCGAGCTCGCCGTAGGGCTCGCCGTTGCGGGCCGGGTCCTCGCCGGTGTCGGTCGCGCGCGTCGGATCGGCGCCCTGGCTGCGCGAGAGGGCGTAGAGGAAGAGGGGCAGCTGCGGCTCGACCTGACGGCTCACGGTGGCGATGCCGAACGGTGCGAACGGCACGAGGTAGGTGTTGAACTCGCCGACCCAGTCGATGAGGCGGTCACCGCCGGTGTTGCCGATGAGGATGTCGAGTCCGGCGCCGCCGTACACGCGGTCCTGGTAGCTGGAGTTCACGCCGTCGGGCGCGTCGTTCAGCCCGCCGTTCGTGGTGAGGTCGTCGTCGGCGTTCGAGAGGTCGTTCCCCCAACCCGGCCACAGCGTGTCCTGCCCGGTGCCGCCGACGGACCAGTCGTTGCCGAGGTCGCCGAAGAGCACGTCGTCGCCGTCGGAGGGCTGGTTGGTCTTCGTGCCCGTGCAGTTGCCCTGGTTGTCGACGGCGATGCACGCCGTGACCCAGTTGCCCGAGAGGACCTCGTTGTTGAGGAAGAACGGCCGGCTCCACGGGGCCGTTCCGCCCTTCCACACGGTGCCGTCCCCGTTGAAGAGGATGACGCGGCGCGGGTCGTACTCGTCGTAGAGGAGGAACTCCCCGAGGCGGATCTCGTTGTGGTTGTTGGAGTGCCACGCGTTCGTGTCGGCACCGAAGTGCAGCACGTCGCCGGGGTTCCACGGGTGGGCGAAGTCGATCAGCTCGAGGCCGATCGGGTCGCCGTCGCCGTCGAAGTGCTGCGCGTAGCCCGAGGTGCCGCCGACGCCGATCGCCTCGGCGCCCGAGATCGCGTCGTCGCCGGCCCCGCCGTGGATCCAGTCGCCGCCCCAGCCGCCGAAGATGATGTCGTCGGAGTTGTTCGCGTCGAACGTGGGCTGGTTCGCGACCTGGTGCTGGCTCATGTTCTCGTTCGGGCCGAGGTTGTAGACGGTGAGGTCGGCCGCCTTCACGAGCTGGCCGGCCACATTGATCGTCGCGGTCTGCACCTGTCCGGGGGTGGAGATGAACTCACCCAGCACGTCGCCCTGGCTCGTCTTCGTGTCGGGGTCGACCGTGCGGAACTTCAGGATCCCGTAGAGCGGCTCGGCGACCTCGTTGCAGACGGACGAGGAGGCGACGGAGCATCCGGTGTTGCGGCTCGTGAAGATGCGGCCGTCGTCGCCGAGGACGCCGTCGGATCCCGTGCCGCCCGAGATCCAGTCGTTGCCCCAGCCGCCGATGAGGTCGTCGTTCTGGGCGTCGCCGTAGATGACGTCGTGGTCGGCGCCGGTGTAGACCGTGTCGTCGCCGGTCTCGCCGTGCACCTCGTCGCGGCCGCCGATCTGCGTGAGCTTCCACGAGCCGGTCGTCGTGTCGAGGATGGTCGAGCACGTCGGCTGGGTGGGCGAGCCGTTGCAGTCGGCGCCGATGGGGAGTCCGAAGTTCTGCGGCACGAAGTCGGGGCCGCCGACGGTGTAGTCGAGCAGGTGCACACCCCGCACGACGAGCCGCTGTGTGCCGCCGATGTCGTAGTTGAAGGTGACGTGGTTCGGCTGGCCGGCTTGCGTCTGGCCGGTGCCCGACGGGTTCACGTCGAGGTGGTTGGTGCCGACGATGCGGATGATTCGGCCGTTGTCGGCGACGATCGTGTCGGCGTCGCGGGCGTCCATGTCGGCCGGCAGGGTGTTGTCGGCGAGGACACCGCCGTCGAGGCCCGGCACGCTCGGCGTGCCCGAGACCTGGTTGTCGATGCCGATCCGGGTGCCCGCGCCGCCGAAGAGGAGGTCGGCCCCACGGTCGTCCTTCGGCCCGTACCAGGCACCGGGGGTCGGCAGTCCGTCGGGGCGGAGGTCGGGCGTGACGAGGCTGAAGAAGTCGCTCGAGCCGCCGACGATGTCGTCCTGCCCGAGGTTGCCGAAGATCCGGTCGTTGCCGGCGTTGCCCTCGAGGTAGTCCTCGCCGTCGGTGGCCGCCTCGAACGAGGGCACGACCACGAGCACGCCGGTGTAATCGCAGACCATCGCACCGACGGCGCCGACGCAGCCGAGCGGCGTGCGGCTCGCACCGACGTGCCACGTCACGGTCGGGTCATCCGTCATCCTGGCGAAGGCGCCGTCGATGCCGCCGTCGCCCTGGATCGTGTCGTTGCCGAGCTGGCCGAAGACCACATCGTGCGCCTGCCCGCCTGCCAGGTCGTCGTTGCCGAAGCTGCCCGCGCCCGAGGTGCCCTCATCGAACGCGAACGTGTGGAAGAGGTTCGCGACGTCGTACTCGGCCCACCACGGCGCGCCGTCGGGGTCGCGGTAGGCACGCGGCGTGCCGTCGACGAGCAGGAGCCCCGAGTTGTCCTCGCCCACCACGCCGCCGCAGGCGTTCACGCGGTCGGTGCGGCTGTACAGGAGCGTGCCGCACAGGGTCTGGAAGCGCGGGCTCGTCCAGTCGCCGGGGGTGCGGACGAAGACGACGTTGTCGCCGAAGACGAGGTCGTCGGCCTCGTCGCCGTCGACCGAGTCGTGTCCGGCACCGCCGATGAGCACGTCGCGACCGAGGCCGCCGAAGACGGCGTCGTCGGAGCCGCGCTGCAGGTTGCGGCTCTCGATCGAGCTGATCGTCGAGACTGCTGTGGTCTGGATGCGCTGGAGCCGCGGGTCGGGGAGGTTCGGGTCGGCCGTGTTGAAGGCGGCAGGACCGTTCTGCACGATGGCGCCGTGGTCGCCGAAGACGATGTCGTCGTAGGCCGACTCGGGGCCACCGACCACCGTGCCGACGCCGTCGCCGAAGAGCAGGTCGCGACCGGCGACGAGGAGGTCGTCGCGCACCGGCGACGGGTACGGCTGGATGGTGGTGCCGTTGTTCAGGAATCCGGCGCCAGTGACGGACGGCTTGGGCGAGCGGTCGGTGACCGCGATGTCGAGGGCCCGGGTGAAGAGGTTCACGTTCATGCCCGAGTCGCCGTAGATGTGGTCGACGCCGCGGAGGCCGCGGATCTCGTCGTCGCCCGACCCGCCGGCGAGGTGGTCGCCCGCCTGGCTGCCGATGATGAGGTCGTCGCCGAGTCCGCCGTAGGCCGAGAAGCCGACGGTCGGCAGGTTGTTCGCGGCGCGGTGGGCGAAGAGTCCGGATGCGTCGATGATGTCGTTGCCCGCGTTGTCGTGGGGGTGCGCGAGTCCGAGCATCCACTCGTCGTCCTCGTTCTCGGCGTCGGGGATGTGCGTGAACGGGTCGAACGGCTTCGGGCCGAACTCCATGCCGAGCACGTCGGAGGGGTGGCCCGAGTACCAGACACCGTCCTGCGAGGTGTCGCCGTACACGACGAGCGGCGAGTTCGGGCCGGCCGTCTGCTCGAGGTCGCACGCGACGCCGTCGATCGGGTTCACCAGGTTGCAGACGGTGATGAGGTCGCCGCCGATGCGGAGTCCTCCGTCGCGCAGCGGGTCGTAGCCGGTGACGGTGAACAGGGGTGCGCTCCAGACCGCGACCCCTGCGGCGTTGAGAGCCACGGTGGGCTGGAACGCGACGTTCCAGAAGGTCATCGTCTTGCCGTCGGCCGAGATCGACTTGATCGTGTACGCGCCTGGCATGCCGGAGATGCGCACCTGCATGCCGACCTTGAAGCCGTCGGCGGCGAACGATCCCGCGTCGGTGCGCACGAGGAAGTCGGTGTGCACTTGGATCGGGGCGGTCACCGTGACCTCGGCGGGCTTCGCCACGTGCACCGTCGTCGCGACCGCGCCGAGCGGTCCGCCGTAGACGGGGCCGGAGAGGTACATGACCGTGCCCTCGCCGCAGTGCGGGAACGGGTCGGCGTAGGGGCACGGCGCGTTGCCGAAGCCGAGGATCATGCGAGTGAAGCTCTCGCCGGCGAGCTGGATGTGCTGCGGGCCGATGCCGTAGGGGTTGCCGACGACGTAGCCGCTGCCCGCGAGGAACGGCGTGAGTCCCCACGGCAACCCGTCGAGGCGGGTCAGCACGAGCGCCGTGCCGGCCGGGGCGCCGGCGCCCGGGAGCGACCGCACCATGTCGAACGAGTTCCGCATCGGCGAGTTGCCGCCGCCGTGCACGGCCGTGATGCCGCCGTGCGGGCCGGGCACGAACACCGTCGTCGGGCCGGCCACCGGTGCCGCGATGACATCGCCGCGCTGGAGGGTGAGGGTCTTGCCGTCGGCGGAGATCGCCATCAGGCGCCACTGTCCGGTGAGGCCCTGGATCATCACGAGCTGGCCCACGACGAACCCGTCGGCGGCCCAGCTGCCGGTCGAGCGGGTGACGGTGCCGCCGTCGCCCTGGATGTTCGGCGTGATGACGACCGGGGTGGTCGTCGTGACCGGGACATCCGAGCCGATGATGGTGCGGAGGACCGTGCCGGTCGCCGCCGACCCACTGAGCAGCTGCAGGTACATGACGGTGTTCGCGGTCGTGTCGCCCGGGTCGTCGTCGCCGAAGCCGACGACCTTCCAGAGGCCCGTCATGCCGCTGATCGTCACCGGCATGCCGACGAGGAAGCCCTGCGCCTTCCAGTCGAACGGCGTCTGCCGGCTGAGACGGTGCGTCGAGCCGAATTGACCCGCGGATGCCGCGAGCACGACGGTGCCCGTGAGCTTGACGGCGTCGTCGGGCTGCAGCGTGCCCTGGATGTCGAACCGGTCGTTGCCGACGCCGAGCATCAGGTTGAAGATCTCGATCGAGCTCTTCGCGCCGTTCGTCACGAACTTCCCGTCGACGAACTGCACGGTGCCGTAGCTGATGCCGCCGGGGAAGACCTGCGGTTCACCGAACGTCTGGCCCTCGGCGCCGCCGTAGGACGCTCCGAAGTCGAGGGCCTTCGCCATGCCGAAGCCCGTCAGCGAGGTGCTGTTCATGGCCCCGCGGCCGTGCGCCTGGCTCGAGTCGTTGTAGATGTTCAGCATGTCGATCTGCTTGGTCTCGGGCGCCTGCGTCGCGATCGCGAACAGCGGGCCGTCCTGCTCGCCGGGCAGCTTCAGCCCGAGCTCGAGCGAACGGTCGGCGCCTGTGACGCCGCCCTCGACGGCGAGCGGGCCGCGCAGCTTCGAGACGAGGTGCGTCGACGACGGGAAGATCTTCACGCCCTGGCGCTGCAGCGGCTGGTGGTACGCGACATCCGCTGCGAGCTCGATGGTCTTCTCGGCGGCGAAGTCGTTGCCGGCGGCGACGAAGGTGACGACCGCCGCGATGCGCACGACGCTGAACTGGCCGCCCGAGAGGAATGCCGCGAGGGAGTCGCCCGAGAGGCCGAAGGCCCGCAGCTCGAGCTTCTCGTCGTGGCCGGCGTTGTCACCGCGGATGACCGCGATCTTCGCGCGGATGCACGTGGCGCCCTGGCAGATCTGCACCCACTGGCCCTCGAGGAAGCCGTCGGCGAGCCAGCTGCCCGAGAGCGGCCGCACGAGGCGCCAGGAGCCCCCGACGAACTCGGTCGTCGCGGTGCCGTCCCAGATGCCCGAGCGGGTGAGGAGGTTGATGCTCGCACCCGTGCCCGAGCCGCAGCCCGCGACCGACGCGTTCAGCACGAGGCTCTTGCCGTCGGCCGGCACACCCACGATCGTGTAGACGGTGACGCCGCAGGAGGAGATGCGGATGCGCTGGCCCGCGACGAAGCCCTCGTCGACGAAGCTGCCGAGGTCGCTGCCGTTCGCCCGGGTGACGGTGCTGCCGGCGAAGCTCAGGTTGCCGAGGAAGCGACGGCTCGGGATGTCTCCGCCCACGACCTGGTAGCCGGCCGGGGTGACCGCGACGCCGCCGACCGAGACCACGTCGACGAGGCCGTCGGTGATGAGGGCGATCGTCACGGTGCCGTTCGGCGCCTTGGTGAGCCGGATCGTGTAGCCGTCGGTTCCGCCCGGGATCGTGCAGGCCTCGTTGCCGCACTTCACTATGACCGTGTCGGTGCCCGTCGGGATCGAGACCACGTTCGGCGTCTCGTCGTCGTACACGAGCACGTCGGTGCGCTGCGGCCCGCTGCGAAGGTTCGGGAACGGGTACGCGGCGGCTGCGGCCGGCGTCGTGAGCAGGGTGTCGAGCTGGTAGTTGATGACGGCGGTCAGCGGGTCGCCCGGGTCGGAGTTGTTGCGGGCGTGGACCTTGATGCGGACCGGCACGTTCCAGTTGGTCGAGTCGAAGCTCACGGCGTAGTACGTGCCGCCATTGCCGTCGGAGAACTGCTGCCAGCGAGCTGCCGGCACCGCAGAGAAGTCGAGCGTGATGAGGCGCTGGCTGTCGGCGTCCATCCAGATGCGCACCCAGATCGTGTCGCCGACGGCGGGCTTCTTCGCGAGCGAGAGCAGGATGTCGTCGGTGCGCTCGGTCGCGGCGCTGCCCTCGATGACGATCGTGCGTCCGTCGACCGTGCTGCCGCCCGGGGTCACCGGCACGGCGTAGACGCCGGGGGTGTCGTTGTCGTAGACGAGCGCGTTCACCTGGCGCACGGCCGCCCCGTTGAAGCGGAGGTCGTCGCTGATGACCGAGTGCTGGATGACGACGATGCGGTCGCCCTCGGCGCGCGGGTCGTCGACCGCCCACAGGTAGACCCGCTGCGGGGTCTTCCAGTTGTCGCCGACGGTGGTGAAGGTGAGCACGACTGCCCGGCCGTTCTCGTCGACGACGACGCCGTTCACGATCTTGTGACGCTGGAACTCGCTGAACTCGTCGCACTGGCTGTCGGCGGTGCCGATGCAGAGCCAGACCGTGTCGCCGATGCCGTCGGCGAGCGGGGCGGGGTTGAGGTCGGCGCCGTTCGCCTCCTGCGACGGCGACCAGGCCGCCGAGACGGTGACGTAGACGTTCGCGGTGGGCTTCACGGCGAGCTCGACGGTGTAGGAGGCGTAGCTCTTGATGACCTCGGTGCCCAGCGCACCCTCGCGCACCGCGGTGCCGCCGGTGTGCTCGCGGATGACGACGATGCCGCCTTCGCCCGTGGCCACGTTGTAGGGCACGCCGTCGGTCGGCAGGCCGTCGTACCCGGGGTCGTTCGGCGCCGTGACGATGTGGTCGACCGCGCCCGAGAGCCCTTCGAGCTCGCGCGTCACGATGTCGGCGGTGACGTCGCCCGTGACGCTGATGAGGTCGGAGCCGAGCCCACCGATGACGCGGTACGCCACTCCGTAGGCGGTGGACTGCACGAAGAACTGGTCGTCGCCCTCGAGCCCGTCGATCTCGACGATCTCGACGGTGGTGTACTTCACGTTCAGGCCGCCGCCGTAGATGGCCGTGTCGGTGATGGCGAAGTCGTCGGCGAACTCGGTGCCGAGGATGACGAGCTTGTCGAAGCCGGTGCCGCCGTCGACGTTGACCGGGGCGTTGACGTTGTACTGCACCTCGTCTTCGCCGCCGCCGGCGCGGATGTCGAGGGGGCGCGAGGTCGAGAAGCCGAGGCCGATCACGGGCACCGCGACGCCGTTCGCATCGAGCGGGATGACGTCGTCCTCCCACATCGTGTGGTCGAGATCGATGTTCGAGCCCACGAGGTGGGTGAAGGTGAGGTGCGCGTCGGCGTTGTTGCAGACGTTGTCGTTGTTGTTGTCGAAGCGGATGTAGCCACCCGCGAGCACGCACTTGCCGTCGTCGGCTCCGTCGGCGGCATCCATCGGGAAGACGCCGTTCGCCGGACGGTAGTCGACGTCGCTGAGCCCGCAGCCGGCGATGTTGTCGGCGTTCGTGTCGCAGACCGCGGCGATCGCGAACGCACGCACGACGAAGAGGTCGTTGTGGTCGTCGCCGTTGAGCTGGATCTCCGCCTGGTTCGAGTAGACCGTGAACCGGTCGTTGCCGGTGCCGCCCGTGGCGAGCAGCGGCGCGTGGGTGCCCGGGCTCAGCCAGCCGCGCGTCGTGGGCACGAGCGAGGGGAAGGTGTCGCCCGGCAGGAGCGCACCGCCATCCGGAGCCGACTGCCCGTCGCGCTGGGTGCCGAAGATCTGCCCGATCTGGAAGGTGTCGTTGCCCGCACCGCCGTCGAGGGTGATCGTCGCCGTCGTGTCGTCGACGTAGAACGCGTCGTTGCCGCCCTGCCCGAAGACCGAGATGCGGCCGTTGATCGCGGTGTCGTAGTTGATGCGCTGCACGAGCGAGCTCGGCTCGTTGCCGGCGATGCGGTCGCGGTAGCTGCCGATGCCGCCGTCGGCCGCCCCGCTGCCTGCCAGGAGGGCGATGAACGCCGGGTGGTTCGCGATCTCGGTGGGAGTGAGGCATCCGCTCGGCACGCCCGCGCTCAGCGCGAACGGGCTCTCGTTGTCGATGCACTTCAGCGCCCGCAGCAGGAAGATGTCGTCGGCGGCGGCGTTCGTCGTGGTGCCCGGCAGGTAGCCGTTGTAGGCGGCGGCGAGGTTGTCGTAGCCGTAGATGGCCAACTCGTCGACGCCCGCATCGGGTGCCCCGGTGTCGAGCACGTTGATGACGTAGTTGCGGATGTTGCCGTGGCTGCCGTTCGTGTAGACGGCGTAGAAGTCGCTCTCGCCCTGGCCGTCGAGGTTCAGGGTGTGGCCGGCGCCGGTGCCGGTCTGCAGGCCCGTCGGGCTCGTCACGACGTTCATCGACTGCAGGTACCAGACCGTGATGCGGTCTTCGCCGTCGGCGGTGCCCGAGGCGAGCGTCGCGTTGCCGTGGATCGTCGTCTTCGAGCCGAAGAAGATGTACCCCGGGTCGCCCAGTTGCTCCTTGTTGAGCGCCGGGTTCGTCGTCTGCGCGAGGTCGAGGCCGCTCGGGTCGCCGAGGTCGATGAGGTCGACGTCGCTGCCGCCCCAGACGTTCGTCTGGCGGCCGGCGACGGGGTTGGCGGTCGACGGCGCGCACGTGCCGACGGGGTAGCCGGAGGTGCCGCCGAGGGTGACCACGCAGTCGGCGATGATGCGACCACGGAGGATCATCGTGGTGCCGTGCTCGGGGTCGGGCACGGCGAGCGTGCCGTTCGTGTCGAGGTTGCCGAAGTCGCCGCGGATGTCGATCGACAGGTCTGCGAGGATCTGCGAGTTCTGGTGCAGGGTGACGTCGTCGCCGACGCGGAGTTCGACGCTCCCCTGCTCGGCGAACACCGTGCCGTTCGGGATGTCGCGCAGGTGGTCGGGGTTGTTGCCCGGCACCGTCGAGTTGTCTTCGGCGAAGTTCGCGCTGCCGTTGCGGATCAGGTAGAGGTCCTCGTCGAGCTCGGCCGACTCGCGCACCGTGATCCGGATGTTGCCGGCCGTCGCGTGGGCGAAGAGCAGGCGCAGGTAGCCGTCGGTCTCGGTGAGCCAGATGCCGGCGGATGCCTCGAGCGCGACGTCGTCGGCGATCGCCGCGAGACCCGCATCCGAGGTGCCGTTCGGGTTGTTCGCGCAGTTCGCGTTGGTGCATGCGAACGGGGAGTCGACGAGCGAGTCGATCTCGAGGTCGTTCGCCGCGGTGCCGATCGAGCCGCCGTGGGCGTCGATGTCGATCGTCTGGCCGATGACATCGGCGGCCGCGTCGTTCTGCGCGTCGAGGATCGAGCCGGCGCGGCTGCGGAGCGACACGTTGCCGGTCGAGAGCGGGTCGTCGCCCTCGGTGTGCACGATGCCGATCTGCAGGTCGCCGGCGACCTGGTCGATGTAGATGCCCGCGGTCTTGTCGTCGTCGGCGGCCGTGTCGTACGCGTCGAGGTCGCCGAGCGGCCCGCCGACGGCGTTGACCTGGATCTCGAGGAAGTTGCCGGGGAGGCCGATGCCGCCGGTGCCCGAAGCGCTGCCCGGCTCGCCGAGGAGGTTGTCGCCGGCGTACAGGGTGATGTTGCGGCCGGTGACGTCGACCCCGTTGGGTGTGCCTGCGGCGCAATCGAGGTCGTACGCGTCGACGCAGGTGCGGTCGTCGTCGGTGTCGATGACGCCGGCGTCGAGCTCGGCGTCGAGGATCATCCGCGGCGAGCGAAGGGTGACGTCGGCGTCGATGACGGCTTGGCCGCAGGCTGTGGGGACCGCGCCGGTGCAGAGGCCGGTCGCGTGGATGTGTCCGACCCGCAGGTCGCCCTTGCTGCTCTGCTCCACGACGACGATGGAGCCGTTCGTGAGCACGTCGATCTTGCCCGAGCCGTTCGTGAGGCCGTGCGTGGCGCCCGTCTCGTCATCGCTCCAGGTGGCGTCGACGTCGGTGTACGCGGTGACCGTCAGCTCGGTCGTGGACGACGGGTGGAAGATCGCGATGTTGTGCCCGGCGCGGATGTCGCTGAAGGTGTAGTTCGACTTCCGCGGGCTGAGGTCGGTGCCGAAGGCGACGAGCACGACCTGTCCGCCCACGATCACGGGGGCGTCGACACCGCCGGAGCATCCGGGGCCGTCGGGGCGGAAGTAGCAGGTGGTCGGCACGCTCTCGAGCACCGCGTCGCCGGGAAGGTTGTCGGGGGTGAAGATCTGCACGTTCACGTCGCCGACGACGGCCGGGGCGATGCCCTCGCCGCTGTCGCGGAGGATGACCACGGCGTCGTGTCCGGCCTTGATCGAGCTGATGACCGGGTTCAGCGGTGCGGTGTTCGCGGAGAGCGAGTCGCGGCGGACCGTGGTCACGTCGAGGAAGAGGTCGACGCCCGCCTCGGCGTCGAGGTGGATGAGCTTGAGCGTGGGGGCGATGCCGACCTCGCCCGTGTGGGTGATCTGGACGAGCACCAGGGTGATGGGCTGAGCCACCGTGCCGATGGAGCCGAGCTCCGAATCGAGGGTGACGCGGTTGGCGAAGAAGCTCTCGGATCCGGCATCCGCGCCGCGGAGGATGGAGCCGCGGTCGTTCGCGATGCGGAGCGAGCCGATGGTGTTGACGATGTCGCCGTCGATGGTGAGGTCGAAGCCCGTGGTGGCGGCGTCGCGGAGGCTCTCGATCACCACGTCGGTGGCGGGGAAGATGTGCTCGACCTTCCAGAACCAGAGCGTGGCCGGGGGTGCGTGCGGCCCGTTGTCGACCGACACGTTGATCGTCGCCTCGGGCGTCGTGGTCAGGTGCGAGTTCAGCGTGTTGATCGACTGGCTCGGCGTGCCGGCGGTGCCCTTGATGAAGATCGCCTTGTCGGAGGAGTTGCGGATGAGCAGCGTGTTCCACGTCTCCTGCATGAGGAACATGCCCTGGGTGCCATGGATGACCCCGTTGCACGAGCTCGTGCAGCCGGCCGGGTGGTTCGCCTCGAAGAGCGCCTCGGGCTGCTCGTCGTAGAGGATCGGGTCGATCCAGATGGTGCCGCCGCCGATGGTGTCGCCGATACCGAGGGCAGGCCCGAACTCGCTGGCCCGCACGGTGACGTTGTCGGTCTTGGCGATGATCGTGCCGCTGGCGTCGACGATGAGGATCGGGTTCGGCTCGCCGAGCAGGTAGACGGTGGACTCCCACAGGATGTCGCGTGCCGGAGCGTAGGAGAGCGTCGCGTCGGCGCTGCCGAAGTCGAACAGCCCGCCCGAGCGGTGCGCGTGAACGTACAGCTTCGAGAAGTACTGGTACGCGGCCACATGGAGGCCCGAGGTGCGCAGCACGGACTCGTCGGCGCCGACGACGGAAGAGGTCGTACTGACGCTCACGTCGGCGCGGGCGTCGGTGTCGCCGCCGCCGCAGCCGCAGTCGGCGTTGGCGTCGGCCTGCAGGTTCAGGTTCTCGTGCGCGGCGCGGATGAAGATGTCGGCGCCCTCGACCGAGGCGTTCGTCAGCAGGCTGACCGTCGCCGAGCTGTTGAGCTTCACGTACGCTCCGGCGTCGGAGTCGGCGCCGAGCGCGTACGCGTCGGCGGTCGACCGTGCGATGCCGCGGGCCTCGAGGAGCGAGCCCTGGATGTCGCCGTTCGTGCTGTTCACCGTGTACTGGCGACCGACGGCGGCCGAGAGCTGGATGTCGCCGCCGAGGATGCTGCCGGTGCCGGCCACGGTCGTCGAGACGGATGCCGCGTGGTCGTGGCCGATCTGCACGCCCTGGCCCGAGTCGTCGTTGGCGTCGGCGTTGGTCCCGAGGCCGCCCGAGCCCGAGGAGGCGCTCGCCGTGGCGTCGAAGCCGGCGGCGGCGTCGACGAGCACCGTGCGGTTCGCGAAGATGTCGCCGGCGACGAGCGTCGCGACGTTGAAGCCGAGCTCGAGGTCGATGTCGGTGTCGGCGCCCGAGATGAGCCCGCCGGTGCGGTTGACGCCTTCGCCGTTCGCGGTGATGAATCCGACGGCGGTGATCTCGACGTCGCTCGAGGAGAAGATCGAGGCGCCGTCGGCGAGGGTGACCGTCACGGTGTTCACGACGTCGGCGTTGGCGTTCGCGGCGCCGAACCCGACGAACCCGCCGCCCTTGGCCACCGAGCTCACCGCGGCGTTCGCGTACGAGGTGCCGTTGACCTTCACCGCGCCGCCGCGGAGCAGGCCGCCCTGGACGTCGACCGTGACGGTGGGCCGCACGTCGACCTCGGAGAAGACGTCCTTGAAGTCGAATCCACCGCCGCCGATGCCGGTCGAGGTGGCGCTCGGCACGCCGTTCACGGATCCGCTGAGGTCGGCGAGCAGGGCACCGGGGCCGCCGACGCCGATGAGCACGTGCGGCGTGCCGACGAGCGCGCTGGCCGGCAGGTCGAGGTACAGCTGCTGGGTCCCGGTGCCGCCCGAGACCGTCGCGATGCCCTCGTCGACCAGGCGGTGGGTGCCGAGCTTGTCGACCAGCCCGGTCTGCACGGTGCCTGCGGCGTCGAGGAGCTGGAACTGCGTCCCGTTCAGCACGTCGATGAAGTACATCCGGCCCTCGACGAGGCCGATCGACTCGTAGCCGACGCGGCGCAGCCGGTGGTCGGCCTTGAGCCCGGCGACCGAGGTGTCGGGCAGCAGGGCGATGATCTGGATGTTCGTGCTGCAGGGCGTGTTGTTGTCGGCGTTGTTCGGTCCGCCGGGAGTCGGGTCGTAGGTGCCGATGCCGGCGTGGCAGGCGGAGTCGGCGAGGCGGATCATGTGGTCGCCCGCCCCGAAGCCGCTGACGTTCTCGAGCACGATCCACACGTGCTGGCCGTTGAAGAGCCCGCCGATCGCCGGGCCGCCGGTGACGGTGTAGATCCACTCGGAGTCGTCGATGGCGCCGTGGCTCGGGGCGTAGATCGTGTTCCACGAGGCGGTGTGGCTGATCACGCCCGAGCTCTGGTCGAGCTTGCCGTCGCCGTCGGTGTGGATGTCCACGAGGCTCGACTTGAAGTCGATGGTCGCCGGTGCGTGGTAGACCACCGCCCGCCCGTCGAGGCCGGCGGTGCTGCCCACCGTGAAGATGCTGCCGGCCGTGACATCCGGGTTCACGAGCGACACGACGGTGCTGCCGGCCTGCGTGAGCGGCGTGGTCGAGAGGCGAAGGTCGAACTCGTCCACCGCGTAGACGTAGTACGAGTTGCCGCACGTGAGGCCGCTCACGGGCAGGGTGCCGAGGGCGCCGCCGCCGTTGCAGTTGTAGACGACCGTGTCACCCGTGCGGAGGTTGTGCCCACCGGGGAAGTGGAGGGTGGCGGTCGCGACCGAGACGACGCCCGCGGCGTTGAACTGCACGCCGAGGCGGAGCGTGGTGTCGTCGACCTTGATGACGCCGTAGGTGCGCCCGTCGCCGAGCCCCGCGATCGCGTTCGGGTTCGGGATGGTGCCGTCCTCGACGGCGGGATCGGTCGAGGCCGGAGCGCTGTAGGTCACCGTGCTGCCGGTGTCGATGCCGTGCGGGAGGGCGAAGCAGATGGTGTCGGCGCCGTTGCAGTTGATGGCGAGGATGGTGCCGTCGGAAAGGGTGGCGAGCGCGGCACCGTGACGCGCGGTGAGCGAGAGCAGTCCGCCGGCCTGCGCGAAGCCGCCGGTGACGGTGGCCGCGACGGTCGGCTTGTCGACCGACTTCGCGGTGAAGCCGGCCGTGATCGAGATGAGCCCGCCGGTGGTGGCGTTCGCGAAGGAGTCGGCGTCGGTCAGCGACTGCGCGAGCACCGTGAGCGTCTGCGTGGCGGTCACCTCGCCGCCGCCGAGCCTCGCCGAGACGGTCGGCGCGGTGTTCGCCTCGGCCGTCGAGGCGTTCACGGCGAGGATGCCGGCGGAGAAGCTGTCGACGCTCGCGTTGGTCGCGTCGTCGCCGATGGCCTTGACCTCGACGAGGAGGGCGCCGGCGTCGCCGACCTTGCCGACCGCCGGATCGATGTGCGTCGTGCCGACGTCGCCGTCGAGCTCGGCCTTCGTGACGGCCTGGTCGATGGCCGTGGGCGAGACGGTGCTGATGCTCACGCCGCCCGCCGCGATCCCGCCCGAGACGGCGGTCGCGCGGTTCACCGCGTGGGCGTAGAGCATGAGCTTCTGGGTCACGCCCGAGATCTCGGCCGGGTCGCCGACGATCGCCGAGGTGACCGTGGCGTTCGTGATCTTCGCGGTGGCCTCGCCGCCGTTCACGCCCGCGAGACCGGCCGCGACCGCGTTGAGTTTCGCGTACACGGTGTTCGCGGCGTCCGCCTCGATCGTCACGTTCCTGGCTGCCGTGATGGTGCCGTCCCAGCGGGCGGTGGTCGACGCGGCGATCGTGGCGATGGGCGCGCCGACCGCGATGCCCGCGAAGGCGCCGATCGTCATGACGTTCGACACCGCGGTCGCCGAGTTCACCGAGGTCGCGATGAACGAGACGTCGGCACCGGATGCCGCGATGGAGCCGGCTCCCGTCGACGAGACCGCCGAGGTGACCTCGGCGTGGGCGATGCCGACCGCAAGGCTCGCGAGAGCGACGGCTGCGGTGAGCACCCGCGCCTCTGCGGTGCCGTGTGCGTTCGCCGTCACCTGCACGAGGCCGGCACTCGTGATGGCGCCGTTCATGCTCGCGCGGACCTCGTTGTCGACGTCGGCGAGCGCGATCATGGCCTTCAGGTCGATGAGCCCACCCGACACGGCGTCGACGATGCTCTTGGCGAGGTTGCCGTCGCCGTGCGTCTTCGCGGTCACCCGGATGGTGCCGGTCGACGAGAGCGTGCCGCTCGAGACGAGGGCTCGGATCCACGCGTCGGTGGTGATCTCGGTGCTGGCCCAGGCGCCGCTGATGCCGATGAGGGCGATGGCGCCCATGAAGGTGTCGGCGGTCGCGCGGTTCTCGGCGTCGGCCTCGACGGTGATGCTCGAAGCGCCGAGCACGTTGCCCGCGATCTCGGCGAGCGTGTGGCCCGAGAGCACCGCGAACACGACCTGGATCTGCACGCTGACGCCGCCCCCGCCGCCGCCCGGAGCGACCACGGCCGCCTCGTTGTCGGCGGTGGCGCGCACGATGACCGGGCCGGCCGTGCTGGTTGCGCCGCGGAGCACCGCCTCGAGGTTGCGCGAGGAGTTCGACCGCGCGACGGTCACGCCGAGCGCGAAGGCCCCGATCGTGACGTTCAGGGTCTTGACCGTGACGTGCCGGTCGCCGTCGGCCGTGATCGAGACGCCGCCGGTGCCGATGGTGCCGACCGGGGCGGCCGAGGCGGCCGCCGTGCCTGAGAGGTCGACGAAGGTGATGACGCCGCCGATGCCGATCGCGCCGCCGGCGAGCGAGATCGCGAGGGCATCGATCGTGACGTGGTCGGTGACCTTCGCGACGTAGCGCCCGACGGTGCCGGCCGCGCCGACGGCGACGGTGCCCGTCGCGGTCTCGGCCCGGTTGTCGCCGGCCACGCTGACGGAGGCGATCGCGAAGCCGACCGCCCCGGCACCGACGGCCACGCCGATCGAGTAGACGTTGAGGGTGCGGTTCGCGCTCGACTCGACGAGGACGCCGAGTCCGGCCCGCCGCAGCTCCGCGCCGCCGTCGACGTGGGCGCGCTGGCTGCCCGTGTCCTTGATCACGGCCACCTGGCCGCCGATGCCGACGAACCCGCCGCCGGCCGCCAGTCCGAAGGCCAGCGAGTCCTCGACCATGATCGCGCGGACGCTGATCTCGTCGGATGCCCCGCCGCCGGCGGTGATGACGGCCGTCGACCCGATCGCGGCATCCGTGCGGCTGCGGATGTTGAGCACGAGCACCGAGCCGCCGCCGCCCACGAAGCCGCCGCCGATGGCGCCCGCGATGCCGAGCACCTGCAGGTCGTCGATCGCCCAGACCCGCACCGAGTGCCCGGCGGTCACGATCGACGCGTTGACGGATGCCGCGACCACCAGGTGCCGGAGCGTCGGCGGCCGG
>NZ_WJSP02000340.1 GCF_009720255.1 Agromyces humi
TTCGGCACGCTCGTCATCTACCTCTTCCTCAACCAGCAGGTCATGAAGGGCCTGACGGCGGGATCGGTGAAGGGATGACGCGCGAACAGGTCCGGATCGAATCGGTCTGGCTCGAGAACCGCCGCGGCACGAGCAGAACCGCGCCACCGACCGCCTCGCCGAACTCGGCGCGATCGTCGCCGAACTCCAGTTCGGGACCGGACCCGCCGACCGGATCAGCAGGCGGGCCGATCGTGGCCTGGCCGCTTGCCGCCCTGCTGTTCCTCGTCACACTGATCCTTCTCTACCCGGCGTGGTCGCGCTGCTCGTCCTCGCGTACCTCGCGGCGGCCCTCGGCGTCTCGACGCTCGTCATCGGCACGGTGCTCGCACTGGTGCCCCTGGGCATCGTGCTGCTCGCGGTGCGCTGGATCGACCGCTGGGAGCCCGAGCCGCGGTGGGCGCTGTGGTTCGCGTTCCTGTGGGGCGCGGCGGTCGCGGTCGCGATCGCGCTCATCGTGGACCTCGGCGTGCAGCTCGCCATGGCGTTCGCGCAACCGGGCGCCAGCCCCGATGAGGCGCTGCAGGCGGTCGTGCAGGCACCGCTCGTGGAGGAGCTCGCCAAGGGCCTCGGCGTACTGCTCATCTTCGCGTTCTCGCGCTCGCACTTCGACGGCCCGGTCGACGGGCTCGTCTACGCCGCGACCGCGGCCGCGGGCTTCGCGTTCACCGAGAACATCCTCTACTTCGGCCAGGCACTCGCCGAGGGCGGTGCGAGCGAGCTCGGTGCGACCTTCGTGCTGCGCGGCATCTTCTCGCCGTTCGCCCACGTGCTGTTCACCGCGTGCATCGGCATCGCGATCGGCATCGGCGCGAGCCGTGGCGGCGGCCCACGCGTGATCGGCTGGTTCCTGCTGGGGCTCACGGGCGCGGTCCTGCTGCACGCGCTGTGGAACGGCTCGCTGGCGTTCGCCGACGACGCGATCGGGCTGTACTTCACCGTGCAGGTGCCGATCTTCATCGGGGCGCTCCTCGTGACGGTGTACCTGCGCCGCCAGGAGGCGCGCATCACGAGGACCCGACTCGCGGAGTACGGCGCGGCCGGCTGGTTCAGCCCCGCGGAGGTCGAGATGCTCGCCACGCCCGCCGGACGCCGGCAGGCCAAGGCCTGGGCGAGGGCGCAGACGCCGCCTCGCACGGCGCTGATGCGCCGGCTCATCAGGGACGCGACGCACCTCGCCTTCACCAGGCAGCGGATGGCGACCGCCCGGGACGGGCGCCGAGGGGCCGTCGACGAGCATGCGCTCCTGGAGGCGGTGGCCGCCGACCGGGCCGCGCTGCTGCGCTGAATCCCGCGGTTCGAGGCGCCTGCGGAACACCTGCCCCGCACAAGGAAACTCGCCGCCCTGTGGTGTGGCACTGCCGACATCTCTACGGGGCGACGAGTTCTCGGATTCCAGAGTGCGTGATGTTCGCAGTCAGCGCAAGAGGGGGGTGGACGGTTGTCCATGCCTGCCGCGTCCGTTTGGATGGGAGCCATGACTGACACGAACAGCAAGCCCGAGATCGACGCCCCCGAGGGTCCGGCCCCCGTCGAACTCGTCATCGAGGACATCGTGGTGGGCGACGGCGCGGAGGCCACTGCGGGCTCCACCGTCGACGTGCACTACCTCGGCGTGGAGTACGAGACCGGCGAGGAGTTCGACTCGTCGTGGAGCCGCAGCCAGTCGATCAACTTCCCGCTGCAGGCGCTCATCGCCGGCTGGCAGGAGGGGATCCCGGGCATGAAGGTCGGCGGTCGCCGCAAGCTGACGGTGCCGCCGCAGAAGGCCTACGGCCCCGCCGGTGGCGGACACCAGCTCTCCGGCAAGACCCTGATCTTCGTGATCGACCTCCTCGGCGTCAGCTGAGCGCAGCACCTCCGAACGACGAAGGCCGGTGGGCATGAGCCCGCCGGCCTTCGTCGCGCCCGGCCGTCGGGCGCGACGCGACAGGGTTCCGGATGCCGCGTGCCGGGGCGTGCTCGGTACGATCTGGTGACGCCCGACGGGCGAACCCCACGAGGGGCACGACGACGTGACCGGATACATGGCCGACCCCCAGCCCGACCGCCAAGGCGAGCACGTCCGGGGCGACCGCCGTCGTGTCCTGCTCGCCTTCGCGCCGTACCTCCTCGTGTCGATCGCGCACGTCGCCGCGCTCGTCGCCGGCCTCGACGACGTCGCGCGGCTCTCCAAGCTGGTGCTCATGCCCGCCCTCGTCCTCGGCGTGGTGCTCAGCGTGCGACCGCTCCGCGGCCACGCCCCGGCACTGCTCGTCGTCGCCATCGTCCTCTCATGGGGCGGGGACGCCTCGCTCACGTTCGCCGGAGACCTGTGGTTCGTCGTGGGCCTCGCGTGTTCCTGCTCGCGCACGTGGCGTACATCGCGCTCTTCCTCAGGACACCCGCGGGTACCCCTCGCCTCCCCGCGTGGACCGCGTGCTACGCCGTCTGGTACCTCGCCTTCCTCGCCCTGCTCGGACCTCATCTCGGCGCCCTGCTCGCCCCGGTCGCGGCGTACGGCCTCGTGCTCGGTGCGATGGCGGCGCTGGCGGGGCGACTCGGCGGCCTGATCGCGACCGGCGGTGCGCTGTTCGTCGTGTCCGACTCGGTGCTCGCGCTGGGTCGATTCCTGCCGGGCTACGACTTCGGCCCGCATGACGTGGTGGTGATGTCGACGTACCTCGCGGCGCAGGGGTTCATCGCGCTCGGGGTGGTGCGGGCGGACCTGTCGGCGCCGGCCGACCCTCCGCATTCGCACCGGCCGAGCCGCGTGCCGGCTCCGTGACCTCCTGCACCCGGTCGACCAGCTCGCGCCAGGGCCCGGTCAACTGGCGCTCGGCGAGCGTCGCCTCGTGCGGCTCGCACCGGATGCGATAGACGTACCGGTCGGGTTCGGGCGGCAGGGGCGGAGGCTGGCTCCACGGGATCTCCTCGAGGAGGAGGTACCACCGGTCGGCGTCGGGCTGCTCGTCGACGCGCACCTCCCACGTGAGCCGAAGGCCCGCCAGGCCGCCCGTCCGGGACACGATGACGTCCATGCCCGCGATGCTACTCCCGCCCGGCTACTCCCGCCCGGCTCCTCCCGCCCTGCCGGAGAGGCTGCGGCAGGTGCCGCGGGTCGGCGTCGCCTCAGGCGGCGGCGGCCGGAACCGTCTCGAGGCCCACCGCGGACCAACCGCCCTGCACGGCCCGGGTCTCACGCGAGGCCCGCCCGTATCGTTCGGTCGCGGCGCGCACGGTCTCGTTGGCGAACGTCTGGAAGTCGGCGTCGGGCCGGAGCCGTCCCGAGGTGAGCACGTCGTACCAGACCCGCCCCACGGTCTCCCAGGCGAACCCGCCGAGCTCGATCGCGGCGAGCGCGAAGGCGCGGTTCGGGATGCCCGAGTTGAGGTGGACGCCCCCGTTGTCGTCGTCGGTCTCGATGTAGCGGTCGAAATGGTCGGGCTGCGGGTCCTTGCCGAGGACGTCGTCGTCGTAGGCGGTGCCGGGCGCCTTCATCGAGCGGATGGCGCGGCCTTCGACGGCGTCGGTGAAGACGCCCTCGCCGATGAGCCAGGTCGCCGACGCGGCATCCTGCCCCATGGCGTACTGCTCCACGAGCGCGCCGAACACGTCGGAGACGTGCTCGTTCAACGCGCCCGACTGGCCCTGGTAGCGAAGTCGCGCGGTGCGCTCGGTGACGCCGTGCGCGAGCTCGTGGCCGATCACGCTGATCGACTGGGTGAACCCCCGGAACACCTCGCCGTCGCCGTCGCCGAAGACCATGCGCTCGCCGTCCCAGAAGGCGTTGTCGTAGCGGTCGCCGTAGTGCACGGTGGCCTCGAGCGGCATGCCCGCGTCATCGATGGAGTCGCGCGCGAACACCCGGGCGAACATCTCGAACGTGTCGCCGAGGCCGTCGTAGGCCTGGTCGACCGCCAGGTCGCCGCTGGCCGGCTGCCCTTCACGGCGCACGATCCGGCCGGGCAGCTTGTCGTCGCCCTCGGCGTCGGAGATGCGGCGGTCGGGCTGCGGGGCCGTGCCGGGGGCAGC
>NZ_WJSP02000341.1 GCF_009720255.1 Agromyces humi
GCCCTCAGCCGAGGCGGTCGAGGCGCCGCAGGATGAGGCCCTCGCGCAGCGCCCACGGCGACACCTCGAGCTCGTCGACCTTGAACGCCCGCATGGCCTCGGAGAGCACGACGGCACCCGCGACGATCTGGAAGGTGCGGTCGGCGGTGATGCCCGGCAGGGCGGGTCGCGCGTCGGCGGGGATCTTCGCGAGCCGCGGGGTCCAGTCGTCGAGTCCCTCGCGGGTGAGCACGGAGCGCTCGGTGGAGCCGACGCCGTCCTCGACGCTGCCGGCCAGCCGCGCGAGCGAGCGGATGGTCTTCGACGAGCCTACGATGTGATCGGGCGCGGGCAGGTCGCGGAACGACTTCACCGCCTCGGCGAGCACCTTCCTGGCGTGCGCGCGCAGCGCGGCGACCTGGTCGGTCGACGGCGGGTCGTCGGGGAGGAAGGCGATCGTGGAGCGTCCGGCGCCCAGGGGCAGTGAGCGCGCGACATCCGGGATCTCGTCGATGCCCTGGGCGATCTCGAGCGAACCGCCGCCGATGTCGAAGAGGAGGATGCGCTCGGCCGACCAGCCGTACCAGCGCCGCACGGCGAGGAACGTGAGCCGGGCCTCGTCGTCGCCCGACAGCACCTGCAGCTCGACGCCGGTGCGCCGTGCGACGAGCGCCAGCACCTCCTCGCCGTTGGTCGCCTCGCGGATGGCGGACGTCGCGAAGGCGAGCAGTTCGTCGATGCCCGCCTCCTTGGCGGCATCCGCTGCGCCGCCGATGGCCTCGAGGATCGCGCGGACGCCCTCGTCGCTGATGGCGCCGTCGTCCTCGAGGTACCGCATCAGGCGGAGCACCTGCTTGTGCGACGCGGTCGGGATGGGGCGGGCGCCGGGATGGGCGTCGACGACGAGCAGGTGAACGGTGTTGGAACCGACGTCGAGAACCCCGAGGCGCATGGTGCGAGCGTAGCCGCTGGCGCGTGCACGGGCGGCGGGTTTCGTGCATACTGGTCCGACTGGGACGATCGTCCCACTTCAGTCGGCGATGGAGTCGAGAGGAGCCGCGTGGTCCGCATCCCCGCGTCCGAGCGCCGCACGGCGCTCATCGAGGCGGCCCTTCGCGTGGTGTCGCGTCGCGGCATCGCCCAGGCCACCACGCGCGCGATCGTGGCCGAGGCCGGCATGAGCCTCGCGAGCTTCCACTACGCGTTCGACTCCCGCGACGAGCTCATCGACGAGCTCATCGCCACGGTGGTCGCACGCGAGCAGCTCGCCGTCATCCCCGACCTCGTTCCCGGGCAGAGCCTCGCCGAGCTGCTCGAGTCGGGCATCCTCGGCTACTTCGAGCACCTGAAGGCCGATCCCGAGCACGAGCAGGCGATGCTCGAGCTCACGCAGTACGCGTTGCGCTCGCCAGAGCGCAACGCCCTCGCGCTCGCGCAGTACGCCAAGTACGTCGAGCTCGCGGAACGATCCCTCGAGCTCGCGGCGGACGTCGCAGAGATCGACTGGCGGGTCCCCGTGCGCGACGTCGCGCGCGTGCTCGTGGCGTTCACCGACGGGCTCACCCTCACCTGGCTCGTCGATCGCGACGACGACGCCGCCCGGGCGGTCGCACGTGCGGCCGCCGACGCCCTCTCGAGAATGGCCGACCCCCGATGACGAGCCTCGACCCCGCCCCGCCCGCACCGGGGCCTCCCGCGAGCGACCGCCAGCCGCTCGCGGCGCTCGCCGAACCCGTCCGCCGGGTCTCCGCCGGCTGGATCGGCGCCTTCGCGACCGCATGGCTCGGCGTCTGGATGGCGCAGCTCACCCCGGTGCAACTGCTGCTCCCCGCCCAGATCGACGCGGTGCTGCATCCCGAGGACTGGGTCGACAGCGTGGTGGCGTTCGGCGCCATCTCGGGCGTCGCGGCGGTCGCCACGATCATCGCGTACCCCCTCACGGGCGCCCTCTCCGACCGCACCACGTCGAGGTTCGGGCGGCGGCGCCCGTGGATCGTCATCGGCGCACTCGTCTTCGCACTGTCCCTCGTCGCGCTCGGGCTCCAGACCGAGATCTGGGCGATCGGCGCAGCGTGGGTCGCGGCATCCGTCGGCTTCTGCATCATGACGGCCGCGCTCACGGCGACCATCTCCGACCAGGTGCCGGTGAACCAGCGGGGGTTCGTGTCTGGCTGGATGTCGGCGCCCCAGGCGGTCGGCATCATCGTCGGCCTGCTGCTCGTGACCGAGCTCGTCACCGACCAGTCGCTCGGCTACGTCCTGCTGGCGGTGATCCTGCTCCTGCTCGCGGTGCCGTTCCTGTTCCGCCACGACCAGCCGCTCGCCGCCGCCGAGCGGAGCCGCGTCACCGCCAAGGGCATCCTCGCCGGGTTCTGGATCAGCCCGCGGAAGCACCCCGACTTCGGCTGGACCCTGCTGAGCCGCGTGTTCGTGTCGGTGGGCAACGCGCTCGGCACGAGCCTCCTGCTGTACTTCCTGATGTTCCAGCTCGACGATCCGCACGCCGAGGACGACCTCATCGTGCTCACGCTCATCTACATGGTGTTCGTGATCCTCGCATCGCTGCTGCTCGGGCGCCTCTCGGATCGGCTCGGCCGCCGCAAGGCCTTCGTGTTCCTCGCCTCGGGGCTCCAGGGCATCGCGGCGCTGCTCCTCGCGGTCTTCCCCGACCTCACCGTCGCGATGGTCGCCGCCGGCATCCTCGGCCTCGGCTACGGCTGCTTCCTCTCGGTCGACCAGGCCCTCGCCACCCAGGTGCTGCCCGACGCGGCCTCGCGTGGAAAGGACCTCGGCATCATGAACATCGCGACGGCGGTGCCGCAGGCCGTCGGCCCGCTGATCGGCGCGGCCGCGGTGGTCGCCACGGGCTCGTTCGTGCTCGTCTTCGTGCTCGGCGCGATCTTCGCGTTCGCCGGGGCGCTCGCCGTCTCGCGCGTCAGGAGCGTGCGCTGATGCCCCTCGACCTCGCCATGATCACGACCGGCACGGATGCCGCGCCCTGGCGTTCCCCCGAACGCCACTGGCCCGCCCTCACCGCCGCCACGGCCGGGCTCGACGCTCCCGTCGGCGCCCTGCACCTCGGGGCGCTGCGCCACAACGCGCACGACATGGTGCGCCGCGCTCACGGCACGCCCATTCGCATCGCCTCGAAGTCCGTGCGCGTCCGCAGCGTCATCGAGGCGCTGCTGCGCCGGCCCGGCTACCACGGGGTGCTCGCGTACACGCTGGCCGAGGCCCTGTGGCTCGCCGACACGGTCGACGACCTCGTGGTCGGCTATCCCACGGCGGAACGCGGCAGCATCCGGCGCCTCGCGACCGACCCCGACCTCGCGAGCCGGATCACCCTCATGGTCGACTCCACGCAGCAGCTCGACCTCATCGACGCCGTGCTGCCGCCCGCGCAGCGCGAGGAGATCCGGGTCTGCCTCGAGCTCGACGCGTCGTGGCACGCGCCGGTGCTCGGGCACCTCGGCGTGCGGCGTTCCCCGGTGCACGACCCCGCCGACGCGGGCGCGCTCGCGGCCTACGTCGTGCGACGGCCCGGCTTCCGGCTCGTCGGCATGATGTCGTATGAGGCGCAGATCGCGGGCGTCGTCAACCGTCCGGCCGGTCGCCCGGTCGACGGTGCCGTGAACCGCTGGATGCAGTCGCGGTCGCTGCCCGAGCTGCTCGAGCGTCGTGCCCGTGCGGTCGCCGCGGTGCGCGAGCACGCCGACCTCGAGTTCGTGAACGGCGGCGGCACGGGCTCGCTCGAGGCGACGGCCGCGGATGCCTCGATCACCGAGATCGCCGCGGGCTCCGGGCTCTTCGGCGGCCACCTGTTCGACGGCTACGCCCACTTCACCCCCGCGCCGGCGGCGGCGTTCGCGCTCGACGTCGTGCGCTCGCCGAGCCCGGCCCACGCCACGATACTCGGCGGCGGGTGGATCGCGTCGGGCCCGCGCCGTCGAGGTCGCGCGGTCGTCGACAAGCCCGCGATCCAGTACGTCGTGCGCGAGAGGCTTCATGTCACCGGAGTCGCGCGTGGCTTATCGACACCGACAACCTAACGCGCTCACCATGGACAAGACC
>NZ_WJSP02000342.1 GCF_009720255.1 Agromyces humi
GCGGCGCCGAACACGCGCTCGGGGTCGGGCAGCACGAGCAGCACGACGACCACCGCGAAGCACGCGGCGACGAGCACCCAGAACACCACCTCCGACGACCCCGTCCACGCGATGAGCGCGGCGGCCACGAAGGGGCCGACCGCCCACCCGCCGCGGAACACGCCGGCCAGCGTCGACAGCGCCCTGGCGCGGGTCGCCTCGGGCACGTAGCTCGTGAGGAATGCGTGGCGTGCCAGCCCGAACACCGCGGTCGCGAGGCCGAGCAGGAACATGCCGACGCCCAGGGCGAGCACGGTGGGGGAGACCAGGGCGACGAGCACGCCGATGACCGCGAGCATGGCCGCGCCGATCATCGCGTTGCGCTCGCCGATGCGGGCGACGAGCCATCCGGCCGGCAGGTCGCCGACGAGCTCGCCGACCATGACCATGGCGGCGACGAGGCCCGCGAGGGCGAGCGAGGCGCCGCGCTCCGTGGCGACGACGGGGATGACCGGGATGATCGCGCCCTCGCCGATGGAGAAGAGCAGCGTCGGCAGGTACGCCGGCAGGATGATCGAGCGCCACGAGAACTGGGGCGTCGACACGGTCATCGCCTTCGACGCTACACCGCCCGGCGCCCGGCGCCCGGCGCCCGCGTCGGCAGGCCCTCGCTACGGCGTCGTCGAGACCGTGCCGCGCCGGATGTCCCAGTCGAACGTCGCCGGCGGGCCCATCGAGCCGTCGGGCTGCTGCCGCCGGTACTCGAACCGCACGGATCCGAACTCCATGCCGACCGTCTGCTCGACGTCGCCCTCAGCCGAGCCCGCCGTGACCACCGAGGTGATCACGAGGTCCTGCATCTTCACGACGAGCCACGCATCGCGACCACCGCGGGTCACGTGCAGCTCGGCCTTGGGAACGTGCCGGCCGGATGCCACGAACCCGAGCAGCCTCGTGGATGCCGCGTCGAACGCGTGCTCCCAGGTGAGCGCCGTGGGACTGGGTCGCGCGGCACCGCCGCCGCCGCCGTGGCCGCCGCCCGGGCCCCACGCGCCGAGGTCGGACGTCACGCCCCACGTCCACGACAGCAGCTCGATCCAGTCCTCGTGCCCGACCGCGGGCGACTCGCCCGGGGCATCCGCGAAGAACGAGAGATACGCGTGACCCGACATGGACGCCCCCTTCGCCGACGGCACCGTCCGCCGCCGGCATGCCGCCGCTGCACCGCAGTGTACGCCCGCACGACTAGGCTGGGGAGGCCATGTTGGATCTTGACCTCACGCAGGAGATCGCCGCGCTGCGCTCCACCTTCCGCGACATCCGTGCCGTCGTCGACGTCGAGGCCCTCGAGGCCGAGATCGCCCGGCTCTCCGAGCAGGCGGGCGTGCCCGACCTCTGGGACGACACCGAGAAGGCGCAGAAGGTGACGAGCGCGCTGAGCCACCGGCAGTCCGAGCTGGCCAGGGTGAAGAGCATCGACTCCCGCCTCGACGACCTCGAAGTGCTCGTCGAGATGGCCCAGGAGGCCGGCGACGAGGAGACCGCGACCGAGGCCCGCGCGGAGCTCGCATCGCTGCAGAAGGCGATCGGCGACCTCGAGGTGCAGATCCTCCTCGACGGCGAATGGGACGACCGCCCGGCCGTCGTCACGATCCGCGCGGGCGCCGGCGGCGTCGACGCGGCCGACTTCGCCGAGATGCTCATGCGCATGTACCTGCGCTGGGCCGAGAAGCACAACTACTCGGCCACCGTGATGGACACGAGCTACGCCGAGGAGGCCGGCATCAAGTCGGCCACCTTCGAGATCGACGCCCCCTACGCGTTCGGCACGCTCAGCGTCGAGGCGGGCACGCACCGCCTGGTGCGCATGAGCCCGTTCGGCGCGGCGGGCAAGCGCCAGACGAGCTTCGCGGCCGTCGAGGTCATCCCGCTCATGGAGGAGGCGCAGGAGGTCGAGATCCCCGAGAACGACATCCGCGTCGACGTGTTCCGGTCGAGCGGTCCCGGCGGCCAGTCGGTCAACACCACCGACTCCGCCGTGCGCATCACCCACCTCCCCACGGGCGTGGTCGTGTCGATGCAGAACGAGAAGTCGCAGATCCAGAACCGTGCCGCCGCGATGCGCGTGCTCCAGTCGCGACTGCTGCTCATCCAGAAGGAGCAGGAGGCGGCGCAGAAGAAGGAGCTGGCGGGCAACATCACCGCGAGCTGGGGCGACCAGATGCGCTCCTACGTGCTCGCGCCGTACCAGATGGTGAAGGACCTCCGCACCGAGTACGAGGAGGGCAACCCCTCGAAGGTGTTCGACGGCGACCTCGACGGGTTCATCGCCGCCGGCATCAAGTGGCGCAAGCGCCCCGCCGACGACTGAGCCGACCCGAGCGCTAGGACCGCACCGCGAACTTCGCCCGCGCCCGGGTGCGCGCCGCGGCGATGAACGCCTGGATCAAGGCGATGCCCTCTGGGTCGAGCCGCTCCTCGGGGTGCCACTGCACGCCGAGGCAGAAGGCGCCGTCGACCGATTCGATCGCCTCGATGACGCCATCGGGGGCGGTCGCCGCGACGACCAGTCCCTCGCCGAGTCGGTCGACGCCCTGGTGGTGATGCGACGAGATGTCGAACTCGCGCTCGTGCGTGATCTCGGCGAGCAGCGTGCCCTGCGCGATCGTCACCGGATGCGACGTGTGGGTGCCGTACACGTCGCGGTGCGGCGTGAGGTCGACGCGGTCGCCGAGGTGCTGCTCGAGGGTGCCCCCGAGCGCCACGTTGATGAGCTGCATCCCGCGGCACGCGCCGAGCACGGGCAGTCCCCGCTCGCGCGCGAGGAGGGTCAGCGCGATCTCGAGCTCGTCGCGCACGCGCAGCGGCGGATCGTTCGACGGATGCGCCTCGCTGCCGTAGAGCTCGGCGTCGAGGTCGCGCCCGCCCGGAAGGAAGAGCCCGTCGACGAGGTCGATGAGCCGCTCGGGGTCGCCGAGGTGCACGTCGAGGCTGGGGAAGAGGAGCGGGGCGCCGCCCGCCTCCTGGATCGCGGCGGTGTAGGTGTGCGAGATGGCGTCGGTGGGGATGTCGACCCACGCTCCGTAGCTCGCGGACTTGCGATCCGCGACGATGCCGATGAGCGGAACGGTCATGTCGCCTCCTGGGGCCGCCGTCGGTTGCTCCCTCCAACCTAGGCAGGCGACGGCGGTTCCGCCATGGACGCGCTGCGGTGTGGCGGCACTGCGGCCTCGGCTCGTCGCGCGAGCGTGCCGCTCCCTGAGAGTTGGGCGAGTCGTGGTCGCGATCGTGGGCGGCCTGCCTAGGCTCTCTTTCGATGATCCGATTCGACTCCGTCACCAAGACCTACCCGGGTCAGGCACGACCCGCCCTGAACGACATCGGGGTGGAGATCCTGCGCGGCGAGTTCGTCTTCCTCGTCGGCGCGTCCGGCTCCGGCAAGTCGAGCTTCCTGCGGCTGATCCTCAAGGAGGAGAAGCCCTCCAAGGGCAAGATCCACGTGCTCGGGCAGGACCTCGGGCGCATCTCCAGCCGCAAGGTGCCGTACTTCCGGCGTGACCTCGGCGTCGTCTTCCAGGACTTCCGGCTGCTGCCGAACAAGAACGTCTACGAGAACGTGGCCTTCACCCTGCGCGTCATCGGCAAGTCGCGGGGATACATCCAGTCGGCCGTGCCCGAGACGCTGAAGCTCGTCGGCCTCGACGGCAAGGGCAAGCGGATGCCGCATGAGCTGTCCGGTGGCGAGCAGCAGCGGGTCGCGATCGCCAGGGCCATCGTGAACAAGCCGCAGATCCTCCTCGCCGACGAGCCGACCGGCAACCTCGACCCTGTGACGAGCGCGGGCATCATGACCCTGCTCGAACGCATCAACGCGAGCGGCACGACCGTGGTGATGGCCACGCACGAGGCCGGCATCGTCGACCAGATGCAGCGCCGGGTCATCGAGCTCTCCGCGGGCGACATCGTGCGCGACGAGCGCAGCGCGGGGTACGGCGCGGCCCTCGGCGATGCGGACGACGTGTTCACGGCCGACGCGGAGGTCGACGCCGACGCCGAGCCGGCCGCCGG
>NZ_WJSP02000343.1 GCF_009720255.1 Agromyces humi
GATCCTGCCGTCGACGGCCTCGACGCGGAGCGCCAGCGGATCCTCGACCGGACTGATCGCGGTGACGAGCTCCGAGCCCTCGAAGTGCAGCGATTGGAGGTTGCCGACCGCGTACCCGGTCGCCAGCGCACGGTCGAACGGCAGCATCACCGTCGCGTCGACGCCCGTCGTGGCGAGCAGCTCGAGCTTCTGCCGCACGCTCACCAGCGAGTCGGGGCATTTGTCGGGCGCGAGCAGCGCCAGCGGATTGCGGTCGAACGTGACGACCACGGCGCGCAGGTCGCCCTCGGCGGCGATCGAGCGGATCCGGTCGATCACCGCACGGTGTCCGCGGTGCACGCCGTCGAACTTGCCGATGGTGACCGCGCTCGGACCGAAGCCGGCGGGCACCGCATCGAGGCCCTTGTACGTCTTCACGCGGCATCCGCCCCGCTCGTCGTCGCAACCTGCCCGGTCGGCTGGGACGACGCCGGTCGATGCGTCGCGAGCCACCACATGCCGAGCACGGGCAGCACGAGCGGGATGAAGAGGTAGCCACGGCCGAACCACGACCACACGGTGTCGTGCGGGAACAGCTCGGGGAACGCGATGCTCAGCGCGCCGACCACGACCACGCCCGTGAACTCGAAGGCGATCGTCACCCACGCGACGCGGTACCAGCCGCGGCCCGACCGCACGAGCGCGATGGTCGCGAGCACGTAGACCACCGCGGCGAGCGCCGAGAGCGAGTACGCCAGCGGCGCCTCGTCGAACTTCGTGGCGATCTGCACGAACGAGCGACCGATCGCGGCGAGGGCGAGCACGGCGTAGACCGCCACGAGCACGCGCCCGATCCCGCTCATCCGCCGCCCGCCGTTCGTCTGGGGCCGGGCACTCCGCACGTCAGTCATGTCGTTCGATTCTCTCATCCGCGGCTACGCCTGCTGCACGGTCCAGATCTGCAGCATCCGGTACACCATCACCGCGACCGAGAGCGCGGCGACGCCGAGGATCACCGTGCTCCAGCGGTTGCGTTCGAGGAGCGCCCAGAAGATCGCCGCGGGCGGGATGAGGAGCGCGCCCACGAGGTACACGTAGAACTCGAGCACGCTGCCCGTCGGCTGGTTGCCGAACGCGGGCGCGGCGATGGCGACGACGAGCTGCACGATGAGCAGGAGTTCCACGAGCACGAGCGCGCCGTTGGCCAGGTCGTTCGGCACCCGGCCTGCGAGGCCGAGCACGAGGCAGAGCAGCCCGGCCGCGACCGCGACGGCGAGCTGCACCCAGGTGAACCACTCGATCATGCGTCGGCCTCGGCCGGGAACCCGGTGACCACCTTCAGCGTCGAGCCGCGCCGTTCCACGATCGCGACGAGTCGGTCGTCGGGGGCGATGGCCGCGATGGCTCGGGCATCGGCGTCGGCGATGGCGCCGGCCGGTGCGGCGTCGATGCGCTTGCCGTGGCCGAGGTCGACGGCCTGCTCGTCGGTGACGGATGCCACGGGCAGCGCCCGCCGAGCGGCATCCGACGGGCTCATCAACGCCGCTCCCACGTCGAAGCCCTCGAGGGCCGCCGCGTCCTCGACCCGGAAGGCCCCGATGCGCGTGCGCCGGAGTGCGGTGAGGTGGCCGCCGGTGCCCAGGTCGGCCCCGATGTCGCGGGCGAGGGCCCTCACGTAGGTGCCCGACGAGCACTCGACCCGCACGTCGACGTCGACGAAGTCGTCGCCGCGTCGCACCGCGAGCGCCTCGAACGCCGAGACCGTCACCGTGCGGGCGGCGAGTTCGACCGCCTCCCCCTCCCGCACGCGCTGGTAGGCGCGCTTGCCGTCGACCTTCACCGCGCTGACGGCACTGGGCACCTGCTCGATCACGCCGGTCTGGCGCTGCATCGCAGTGGCCAGCGCGTCGTCGTCGATCCCGCCGATCAGCGCTGCGGATGCCGCGTGCAGCGGTTCGCCCTCGGCGTCATCGGTCGTCGTGTTCCAGCCGAGCCGGATGGTGGCGAGGTACTCCTTGTCGAGGCCGACGAGGTAGTGCAGCAGTCGCGTCGCGTGATCGACGCCGAGGACGAGCAGGCCGGTCGCCATCGGGTCGAGGGTGCCCGCGTGGCCGATCTTGCGGGTGCCGGCAAGCCGGCGCATCCGCGAGACCACGTCGTGGCTGGTGATTCCCTGCGGCTTGTCGACGAGGAGGATGCCGCTGTTCACGCCGTACAGGCTAACAGCCACGCGGGCCGCGCCCGCGTGCGGCGCTGCTCACCATGCTGGTCCGGGGCCGCTCGACGTCCGCCGACGCACCCTACGCTGGGAGCGTGAGGATCGGGATCATCGGCGCCGGCGCGCTCGGCGGCACCTTCGCCGTGCTGCTCGCCCGCGCGGGCCATGACGTCGAGGTCACCGCGCGCGGACTTCGACAACGCGCCGGTGCGTACGCCGCCGTCGCTCGTGCCGGTGCTCGAGGCCGGGGTGCTCGTGCTCCTGCTCACCCTGCTCTTCGGCGGCTCGACGAGCTTCGCGCTGCTCATCCCCACGCAGGGCACGTTCGAGACCTTCGGCGAGCTCCTCGGGGGCGCCCAGCGCACGATCGAGCAGCAGGCGGTTCCGGCGATCACGGTGCCTGCGCTGTCGTTCGTGCTCGCGCTGGGCGTCGGCGTGCTGGCCATCGTCATGGACGTGCTCGTGCAGACGCTGCGGATGCCGGCGCTCGCCGCCGTTCCGGCGCTGGTGCCCATCCTCATCCCGGGCTTCATCATCGAGGCCGGGGCGGAGCTCCCCACGCTCGTCCTCACCGCCGCGGCCTACCTCCTGCTCCTCCGCGTCGACGTGCGCGTGCGTCGCAGGGCCCGGCTCGACGCCGGGGACGAGGGCACCGAGGTCGCCACGGTCATCGCGCCCAAGCGCGTGCCGATCGTCTCGACGCTCGGCGCCTCGCTCGGCCTCGCCGCCGTCGGACTGCTCGCCGCATCGGTGCTCGCGGCGTCCACGCCGAGCATCTCCACGAGCCTGCTCCTCGGCTCGCCCTCGCAGGGCACCCTGTTCGCCCGGGGCGTCAGCCCGTTCATCGACCTCGGCCGCGACCTCCGACGCCCGGAGGCGAGCCCCGCCTTCCACTACCTGGCGAGGGACGGCGACCGCCCGTACTTCACGCTGCTCACACTCGACCGGTTCGAGGGCGAGGTGTGGAGTGCGACGGAACGCGCGGTCGACGGCGACAACACGGTCGACGCGCTGCCGCGCCCACGCGGGCTCTCCCGCGCGATCGAGACGTCGGAGCATCCGATCGACGTCGTCATCGACGATGTGCGCACCACGTGGCTGCCGGTGCCGTATCCGACCTCGAGCATCGAGGGCCTGGCGGGGTCGTGGTTCTGGGAGGACGACTCCCTGACGGTGCGCAGCGTCGACGCCGACACCGACGGGCAGCGCTACCGGGTCACGCGCCTCGACGTGGCGCCCACCCCGAAGCAGCTGCGCGAGGCCGACCCCGACGTGCCCGAGAACCTCGCGCCATACCTGGCGCTGCCCGAGGAGATGCCGGCGATCATCACCGACACCGCGGCATCCGTCACCGCCGGGATGCCCTCGAAGTACGACGCCGCCGTGGCGATCCAGGCCTACCTGCGCGGGGTCGACTTCGACTACTCCACCGACGCGCCGGTCGAGGAGGGCTTCGACGGCGGCGGATTCGACGTGATCGCGAAGTTCCTCGAGGTGAAGGAGGGGTACTGCGTGCACTTCGCCTCGACGATGGCGGTGCTCGCGCGCGAGGTCGGCATCCCCGCCCGGATCTCGATCGGGTACACGCAGGGCTCGCCGACCGAGGAGCGCGTGGAGGGGGTGCAGCGCGTCGAGGTCGACTCCCACGACCTGCACTCGTGGCCCGAGCTCTACTTCGACGGCATCGGCTGGGTGCCGTTCGAGCCGACGCCGGGTCGCGGCCTGGTGCCCGACTACTCGCGTCCTGGCGCAGGGGAGGAGCGCGGCCCCAACGTGCCGAACGCGGCGACCTCCACGCCCGGGGCGGGCGACCGGTCCGACCTCGACCCCGATCGCGGACTCGCC
>NZ_WJSP02000344.1 GCF_009720255.1 Agromyces humi
GCCCGTGCTCCGCCTGGTGCGCGACCGTCGCGACCAGGCCGGCCTCGGCGCCGAGGCGCGCCGGGCCAACGCCGACGGAGCCCTCGAGGCCCGTCGGCGCCTCGACGAACGGCGGTTCGTGCTGGTCGACGACGTGCTCACGACCGGCGCGACGATCGCCGAGGCGGCACGCGCCGTGACCGTCGCCGGCGGCACGATCGAGGTCGTGGTCGTGCTCGCGCAGACCCCGCTGCGGCGATCGCAGCCGAGTTCCGAATCTCAGCAACCTCTCCGTGACATCGGGAGCGGAGGCGACTACGGTGGCAGGACAGGCGTGGTCGATCCACCCTTCAGATCCGGGTGACACGCCGGTGAATGGAGGTCGTCATGGAACTGAACATCGTTGGACGAAACCTGGGGGTCACCGATCGGTTCCGCGCCTACGCGGCCGAGAAATCGGAGAAGGTCACCCATCTCGCCGAACGAGCCATCTCCCTCGACGTCAAGCTCAGCCGTCACAATGAGAAGAACGGCAATACCGGACCAGACCGCGTCGAGCTCACCCTGGTCGGCAAGGGGCCCGTGGTGCGGGCCGAAGCCGACGGTTCCGACAAGTACGCCGCGTTCGACGTCGCACTCGGGCGACTGCTCGAACGCATCCGCCGCGCCAAGGACCGCCGCAAGGTCCATCGCGGCCAGCGCAGGCCGACCTCGCTCCGCGAGGCGACCGATCTCGGCTTCGCCGAGGTCGGCGTGCAGGCCGCAGCGCCCGAGGTGCTCGAACAGGTGCGCACGGGCAGCATCCCGGTCATCGAGGACGGCCAGGCGTCGCCATCGATGGAGGAGGACGAGGTCTACTGCCCGGTGGTCATCCGCCGCAAGGTGTTCGCCTCCACGCCGATGACCGTCGACGACGCGCTCTACTTCATGGAGCTCGTCGGTCACGACTTCTACCTCTTCGTCGACGCCGAGACGGGACGACCCAGCGTGGTCTACCGCCGCAAGGGCTGGGACTACGGTCTCATCGGCCTCGATGGAGCGGATGCACCGGTCGACGAACCCGCTCCCGAACTGCAGCGCGTCACCGTCTGACACCGCGACGATCGACGCACCCGGGCCGGGTGCGGGCCCATCAGCCCGCACCCGGCCCGCTCGCCGCCTTCGCCCAGCCTGCTGGCCGCTAGCATGGCTATGATGGCCGTCTGCACGGCGGCATCGGGCGTGCCCGGGCGTTCCACTCGAGAACGTGCCATCCAAGGGACGTGGCGCCCGACGACTACAGGAGAACATTCGTGGCTTCGATTCTGGAAAAGGTCCTCCGCGTCGGCGAGGGCCGAACCCTCAGGCGGCTGGAGAACTACGCTGCGGCGATCAACTCCCTCGAAGACGACTTCCAGGCCCTCAGCGACGAGGAACTGAAGCACGAGACGGTGGAGCTGCGCGAGCGCTATGCGAACGGCGAGTCGCTCGACGACCTGCTGCCCGAGGCGTTCGCCGCCGTCCGTGAGGCGAGCCGTCGCACGCTCGGCCTCCGTCACTTCGACGTGCAGCTCATGGGCGGCGCCGCGCTGCACCTCGGCAACATCGCCGAGATGAAGACCGGTGAGGGCAAGACCCTCGTCGCGACCACGGCCGCCTACCTGAACGCGCTGACGAGCCGTGGCGTGCACGTCATCACGGTGAACGACTTCCTCGCGAGCTACCAGTCCGAGCTGATGGGCCGCGTGTTCCGCGCGCTCGGCATGACGACCGGATGCATCGTGGCCGGCCAGACCCCCGCAGTGCGGCGCGAGCAGTACGCCGCCGACATCACGTACGGCACGAACAACGAGTTCGGGTTCGACTACCTGCGCGACAACATGGCGTGGCAGTCGAGCGACATGGTGCAGCGCGGCCACTACTTCGCCATCGTCGACGAGGTCGACTCGATCCTCATCGACGAGGCGCGCACGCCCCTCATCATCTCCGGCCCGGCGTCGGGCGAGGCCAACCGTTGGTTCAACGAGTTCGCGAACCTCGCCAAGCGGCTCGTGCCCGACGAGGACTACGAGGTCGACGAGAAGAAGCGCACGGTCGGGGTGCTGGAGCCCGGTATCGAGAAGGTCGAGGATTACCTCGGCATCGACAACCTCTACGAGTCCGCGAATACCCCGCTCATCTCGTTCCTGAACAACTCCATCAAGGCGAAGGCCCTCTTCAAGCGCGACAAGGACTACGTCGTCATGAACGGCGAGGTGCTCATCGTCGACGAGCACACCGGCCGCATCCTCGTCGGCCGCCGCTACAACGAGGGCATCCACCAGGCGATCGAGGCCAAGGAGGGCGTGCAGGTCAAGGCCGAGAACCAGACCCTCGCCACCGTCACCCTGCAGAACTACTTCCGCCTCTACGCGAAGCTCTCCGGCATGACCGGCACCGCCGAGACCGAGGCGGCCGAGTTCATGTCGACCTACAAGCTCGGCGTCGTGCCCATCCCGACGAACAAGCCGATGGTCCGCATCGATCAGCCCGACCTCGTCTACAAGAACGAGGAGGCGAAGTTCGCGCAGGTCGTCGAGGACATCGTCGAGCGTCACGGCAAGGGCCAGCCCGTGCTCGTCGGCACCACGAGCGTCGAGAAGAGCGAGTACCTCTCGCGCCTCCTCGCCAAGAAGGGCGTTCGCCACGAGGTGCTGAACGCCAAGAACCACGCCCGCGAGGCGGCGATCGTCGCGCAGGCCGGCCGCCACGGCGCGGTCACGGTGGCGACGAACATGGCCGGTCGAGGCACTGACGTCATGCTCGGCGGCAACGCCGAGTTCCTCGCCGTCCAGCAGATGCACGAGCGCGGGCTCAGCCCCGTCGAGACGCCCGACGAGTACGAGGCGGCGTGGGACGAGGTGTTCCAGAAGGTCAAGGCGGAGGTCGCGGTCGAGGCCGAGAAGGTGCTCGCCGCCGGCGGGCTCTACGTCCTCGGCACGGAGCGCCACGAGTCGCGGCGCATCGACAACCAGCTCCGCGGTCGCTCCGGCCGTCAGGGCGACCCGGGTGAGAGCCGCTTCTACCTGTCGTTGACCGATGACCTGATGCGGCTCTTCAACGCGGGCGCAGCCGAGAGCCTCATGTCGCGTGGCGTCCCCGATGACGTGGCCATCGAGTCGAAGGTGGTCAGCCGCGCCATCCGCTCGGCGCAGTCGCAGGTGGAGGCGCGCAACGCCGAGATCCGCAAGAACGTGCTCAAGTACGACGACGTGCTGAATCGCCAGCGCGAGGCGATCTACGGCGACCGACGCCACATCCTCGAGGGCGACGACCTCCACGAGCGCACCCAGACGTTCCTCGAGAACGTGATCGACGAGGTGCTCGACGCCCACACCGCCGAGGGAAACCCCGACGAGTGGGACTTCGACGCGCTGTGGACCGAGCTGAAGACCCTCTACCCGATCGGCATCACGATCGACGAGGTCGTCGCCGAGGCCGGCGAGAAGGGGCGTATCAACCGCGACTTCATCCGGCGCGAGATCCTCTCCGACGCGAAGCTCGCCTACCAGCGCCGCGAGGAGCAGCTCGGCAGCCCCGCGATGCGCGAGCTCGAGCGTCGCGTGGTGCTCTCCGTGATCGACCGCCGCTGGCGGGACCACCTCTACGAGATGGACTACCTCAAGGACGGCATCGGCCTGCGTGCCATGGCGCAGCGCGACCCGCTCGTGGAGTACCAGCGCGAGGGCTACGCGATGTTCCAGCAGATGATGGGCTCCATCCGTGAGGAGACGGTGGGCTTCCTCTTCAACCTCGAGGTCGAGGTGGCACCCCAGGCCGGCGTCGGCGGCGCGACGATCGAGGCCAAGGGCCTCGGGCGTCAGGGCGCGTCGGAGGATAAGCTGAGCTACTCCGCGCCGAGCGACTCGGGTGGCGTCGAGGTGCGCAACCAGCGCGGGCAGGTGCAGCAGGCGGCGACCTGCCGACCCTCCGTCGCGGTGAGTCCCGGCACGGGTGGTGGAAGCTGGACGCGGTCGCCGCGTACCTGGACGCGCACCCGGAGGTTGAGCGTGCGGTGTGGTTGGACGACCAGTTGGG
>NZ_WJSP02000345.1 GCF_009720255.1 Agromyces humi
GACCGGGTTGCGCGGGTCGGTGTTCACGTCGGCGACGGGAGCGAGCACCACGTTCGCGCCGGCCGCGAGCGAGCGCTCGGCCAGTGCGACGCCGACGGCGGTCGTGGCATCCGTGTCGTCGACGAAGCCGAGCTGGGCGGCGCCTGGCAGTGTCGAACCCGTCGCCGCCTCGAGCCGGGTGACGTTGCCGCCCTCCTCGTCGATGCCGACGAGCAGGCCCGGGCGGATGCCCCGCAACTCCGCCGCGAGGCCGGCCCGCTCAGCCTCGTCACCGAGGTTGTGCGAGAAGAGCACGACGCCCGCCAGCCCGCCGTCGGCGAGCTCGGCCCGCAGCCACGGGGGCAGGGAGCGGCCGAGGAAGCCCGGCCAGAGCACCCCGCCGACGAGCGTGCGGAGCGCCGGATCGTGAGCGGCGGTCATCCCTTGACCGCACCCGCCACGAGGCCGCTCGAGAGGCGGCGCTGCACGATGACGAAGAAGATCATGACCGGGATGGTGATGATCGTCGAGGCGGCCATGATGTAGCCCCACTCGTTGGAGTGCTCTCCGAAGAACTGCTTCAGGCCGATCGCGACCGTGTAGTTCTCGGTCGCGCCGCCGAGGAGGGTCATCGCGAAGATGAACTCGTTCCACGCGGTGATGAACGAGAACACGCTCGTGGCCACGAGGCCGGGCATCACGAGCGGGAGCAGCACCGACCGGAACATCCGGCCCCAGCTCGCGCCGTCGATGTAGGCGGCCTCCTCGAGCTCGATCGGCACGGCCGCGACGAAGCCGCGCAGCATCCAGATGCCGAACGGCAGCGAGAGCGCCACGTAGACGACCATCAGGCCGAGCAGCGTGTTGAGCAGCTGCAGGTCGCGCACCTGCACGAACAGCGGGATGACGAGCGCCTCGAGCGGCACCATCTGCACGACGAGGATCATGAGCAGCATCCCGGTGCGGAACCGGAAGCGGAACCGTGCCACGGCGACCGAGGCGAGGAGGGCGAGCACGGCGCTCGCGAGCACCGTGACGAGGGCGACGATGGCCGAGTTGCGCAGGAAGACGTCGAAGCCGCCCTCGGTGAGCACGTACTCGAAGTTCGCGAGCGTCCATTCGCGCGGCAGCAGGGTCTGGCCGCCGGCTCCGGCCGACTTGTCGAAGGCGCTCGAGAGCATCCAGAACGCCGGGAACAGGGTGAAGCCGAGCAGCAGCACGACCAGCACGGCCTTGACCGCGGCGGAGCGGGTCTTGCGGGCGGTGCGCCGCGTGCGCGGAATCGCGCCGCGGGAGGCGTCGCCGGTGGCTCCGGATGCCGCGGGCGTGGTCACCGGGGCGGGCGTCATGGTGCTCACAGCTCGTCCTCCTTCAGCATGGTGCGCACGTAGACGACGGTGATGCCGAGCAGCACCAGGGTCAGCAGCACGGCGATGGCCGAGCCGAACCCGTAGCGGTTCTGGCCGAACGACTCCACGTACGACCAGACGCCGAGGTTCAGCGCCTCGCGGTTGGAGCCCGAGCCGCCGGGCATGAGGTAGACCTGCGCGAAGACCTTGAAGTCCCAGATCGTCGACAGGATGATCACGACCGCGAAGACCTGCTTGAGGTTCGGCACGATGATGCGCCAGAAGCGGCGCCAGGCGCCCGCGCCGTCCATCTCGGCGGCCTCGAGCATCTCCTTCGGCACGCCCAGGAGCCCGGCGAGGATCGTGATCGCCACGAACGGGAAGCCGTGGTGCACGACGTTGAGCAGCACGATCGCGTAGAAGGTGTAGCGGTTGGTGAACCAGTTGACGGGCTCGTCCTGCAGGCCGAGCGCCTGGAGGGTCTCGTTGAAGATGCCGCGGTCGGCGTCGAAGATCCAGATCCAGACGTAGGTGCCGGTGACCGCGGGCATCGCCCAGGCGATCATGATGGCGCTGCCGACGACCGTGCGCCAGAGCGGGCCGAGCGAGGCCATGAGCACCGCGACGCCGGTGCCGAGGGCGACGGTGCAGGCCACGGCGAGCACCGCGAACCCGACGGTGTTGGGAAGCACGACCGTCCACAGGGTGGGGTCGGTGAAGATCTCGCCGTAGTTGGCGAGGCCGATCCAGTTCGGCTCGCCCGAGACGATCTCGCGCAGGCCGTAGTCCTGCAACGAGAAGAGGAACACCCGAACCAGCGGCCAGAGCAGCAGCACCGCGAGCACGGCCAGCGCCGGGCCGAGCAGTAGCCACGGCCGCAGGCGCGTCAGCGGGCTCCTGCGCTGCACGGGGCCGCCGCCCGCGCGGGGGGATTCAGCCCCCCGCGCGGGCGTCGGAACCTGGATCGTCGAGGTCACGGACTCAGTTGCCGTTCATGATCTCGTTCATCTCCGCAGCGGCGTCGGACGTGGCCTGCTCGACCGTCTTCTGCCCGGAGAGGATCGCCTGGATGGCGGTGTTCGTCGTCTTCTTCGCCTGCACGGCGCCGAACTTCGGGGTCACCGGCACGGTGCCGCCGCCGTCGACGAGCTGCGTGGCGAACGGCGCGACGAGCGGGTCGTCGGAGCTCATCGTCTCGGTCAGCAGCGACTGCTGGCCGGGGAAGTAACCCGACTGCTCGCCCCACTGCGCGGCGAAGTCGCCCGTGGTCATGAGCTTGATGAACTCCCACGCCAGGTCGGGGTTCTCGGCCGTGTTGAACATCGACAGGTGCGACCCGCCGAGCACCGACGGCGCGATGCCGCCGTCCTTGCCGGGGATCGGGGTGGCGGCGAACTTGCCCTCGAGCTCGGCGTTCTTCTCCACGATCGCGGCAGGGGTCCACGAGCCCATCAGGGCCATGGCGACGTTGCCCTGCGCGAAGTTGTCGAGGACGTCGGTCTCCTTCCACGTGGTGGCGCCGGCCGACGAGAAGCCGTGCTTCAGCGCGAGGTCGGTGTAGAACTGGATGCCCTCCTGCGACTCGGAGCTGTCGAGGCCCGAAGCCCACTCGTCGCCGTCCTTCGTCGCGACCTCGCCGCCCGCACCCCAGACCCAGGGGTACACGCCGAACTCGGCGTCGCCGGGGACGGCGAACGCCATCATCTCGGGGTGCGCGGCCTTGATCGCCTCTCCGGCGGAGACGATCTCGTCCCAGCTGGTGGGCGCCGCGAGGCCGAGCTCCTCGAAGATGTCGGAGCGGTAGACAAGCGAGCGCACGCCGGCGTACCAGGGCATGCCGTACAGCTCGTCGTCGTAGGTGCCGGAGGTCACGAGGCCCTCGACGAGGTCGTCGCCGAGGTTCTCGTCGTCGACGTAGTCGCCGATGGGGGCGAGCGCGCCGGCGTCGGCGAACTCGGCCGTCCAGGTGGTGCCCGTCTCGGCGACGTCGGGGGTGGTGCCGCCGGCGATGGAGGTGACGAAGCGGTCGTGGGCGTCGGCCCACTGCACGAACTCCACGTTGAGCTTCGCGCCGGTCTCCTTGGTGAAGGCGTCGCCGACCTCGTCGAAGAACGCGTCGGAGTCGGGGTTGGTGCCCTCCATGATCCAGACGTCGAGGGTCTCCCCCTTGGCGCTGACGTCTCCACTGTCATCGCCGCCGGTCGATCCGCCCGCACAGGCGGTGAGCCCGAACGCGGCCGTGACGAGCACGGCGACGGGCAGCAAGCGCTTCTTCATAGATGCCTCCTCATTGAAATCTCTGTGGCGCTGACCCGCGCCCGGGAATGTGACTCTGGAAGTAGTATTCGTGAGTCATGCATTGTTTGCAAGAAGTTTCCGAAATCGTGATCATGTCGCGATCTTCGATTCCGGCTCCGCGCTGCTCGCCTAGGCTCGGGCCGTGAAGAGTGTCGCATCGGCCGGCTGGGAGAGTGGCGAACGGCCCGGCGGTGCGTGGGTGCTCGGCATCGACGTGGGCGGCACCGGCTCACGGGCCGTGCTCGCACCGTCGGGCGCGACCGTCGACGAGGGCGCGCCGGGCTCCACCCGACGTCTCGAGGGCGGTCGGGTCGCCGTCGGCGAGGCCGGCTCGAGTGTGTCCGACGTCGTCGTCGCGCTGGTCGGCGACGTGCGGCGCCGGTGG
>NZ_WJSP02000346.1 GCF_009720255.1 Agromyces humi
CGCAGCGGCGTCACCGCGGCATCCGTCGCCGCGGCATCCGTCGCCTCAGGCGGGCGAGTGGAACCGCTGCTGCGCCGCCACGAGCCCGTGCTCGACGATCGCCTCGACGGCGTCCGCGGCATCCGACAGCAGGTTCGGCAGCGACTGCCGCTCGGTGCCCGAGAAGTCCTTCAGCACGAAGTCGGCGGCGTCCTGCCTCCCCGGAGGGCGCCCGACGCCGACGCGCACGCGGATGAAGTCGCCGTCGTCGGTCGCCTTCGACACGTCGCGCACGCCGTTGTGGCCGCCGTGTCCGCCGCCCTGCTTCAGGCGCACGGTGTCGAACGGGATGTCGAGCTCGTCGTGGAGCAGCACGAGCCGGTCGGCGGGCAGCGAGTAGTACTTGAGCAGGGCCGACACCGGGCCGCCAGACGTGTTCATGAAGCCGTTCGGCTTCGCGACGACGAGCTTGGGGCCACCGGGGCGGAGGAACCCCTCGGCCACGCGTGACGGCGTCTTGTGCGTCTTGAAGGTCGCGCCGAGGCGCCCCGCGATCTCGTCGGCCACCATCTGGCCGACGTTGTGCCGGTTGCCGGCGTACTGGGCGCCGGGGTTGCCGAGCCCGACCACGAGCCAGGTGTTCTCGGACACGGCGTCGTCCTTCCGGCGGGCGCGCCATCGGTCCAGGAGGCCCATTGGCGGCTCCTTCCGGACGGCGCGGATACGAACAGGGAAAGGGAACGGGGCCCGCGGCCCGCAGTCCGAGAGTACCCGGATGCGGCGCCGCAGGCCCCGTGCGCGTGGTGCGCTGAGGTTACTCGGCCGACTCGGCCTCGGCCTCGTCGGCGGGCGCCTCGGCCTCGGGTGCCTCGGCGGCGGCGGCCTCGGCGGCCTCCTCGCCCAGGTCGACCTTCTGGGGCACGTGCACGAGCACGACGAGGGCGTCGGGGTCGCTCACGAGGGTCGCGCCCTTGGGGAGCTCGACGTCCTTCGCGTGGATCTGCGTGCCCTCCTCGAGGCCCTCGATGGAGAGGACGATGTTCTCGGGGATGTGCGTGGCCTCGACCTCGAGCAGCAGGGTCTTGGCGTCGAGGTCGGCGATGGTGCCGGGGTACGACTCGCCCTCGGTGTGCACGGGGACCTCGACCTGGACCTTCTCGCCGCGCTTGATGACGATGAGGTCGATGTGCTCGATGACCTGGTGCACCGGGTCCTTCTGCACGTCCTTCACGAGCGCGATCTGGCTCTTGCCCGAGATCTGCAGGTCGAGCACGGCGTTCGCCTTGCGGATGAGCAGCGCGACCTGGTGGCCCGGAAGGGTGAGGTGCTGCGGCTCGGTGCCGTGGCCGTACAGCACGGCGGGGATCTTGCCGGCGGCGCGGATCTTGCGCGCCGCGCCCTTGCCGAACGTCTCGCGCGCGTCGGCGACGACCTTGTTGTCCTGCTCCATGGTGGTTCTCCTTGCGGGCTCGCGGCCCAGATCGTATGTCTGTCGTTTCGACTCGAACGCGCAGCATCTGACATGCGCTGGTGCGTGAGGAAACAGCCGTGAAGCCTGGTTCCACCGCGTCGATCACGGATGCCCCGCCCGCCGCTCTCGCGGACGAACCGGGCCTCCCTCGCCGAAGTTGTCAGGCCCGCCGCGCGTGAACGCGGAAGACCAAGGGGAGAGTCTACCAGTCCGACTCGAGCGCCGCGATCGCGCGTTCCACGACCTCGTCGACGGGTCCGATGTTCTCGATGCGGACGCCCTCCTCGTCGTCCGCGAGCGGCTCGAGCGCGTCGAGCTGCGAGGCCAGGAGGGCGGCGGGCATGAAGTGTCCGGCGCGGTCGCGGACCCGCTCGCCGAGGTGCTGAGCCGGCACCACCAGCTCCACGAACACCGCGGCCGGGCACGCGTCGCGGATCGCGTCGCGATAGGAGCGGCGCAACGCCGAGCAGGCGACCACCACGCCGGCATCGCCCGCGGCGAGCGCCTCCCCCACGAGCCGCAGCCAGGGCCACCGGTCGTCGTCGTCGAGGGGCACGCCGCTGCGCATCTTCTCGACGTTCGCCGCGGGGTGCAGGTCGTCGGAGTCCACGAACGCCATTCCCGGGAACCGAGTGCCGAGGCGATGGGCCAGCGCCGCTCCGACGACCGACTTGCCGGAACCACTGGGCCCCATGACGACGACCCGGGGCGGGTTGGCTGAGGCGCTCATGCGTTGCAGGCTAGCCCAACGGCGGACGCGGCATCCGGCCGCCGGCGCAGCGGCGCTCCCTCACTGCAACAGCGCGCAACGGTGAGCCCCGCTCACAGTACGCTGGAGGCGACCCCCGAACCCACGAGGAGAACTTTCGTGCCTGAAACCGGATCAGCAAACATCGGCGTCGTCGGACTCGCGGTGATGGGGTCGAACCTCGCCCGCAACCTGGCGAGCCGCGAGGGCAACACCGTCGCCGTGTTCAACCGCTCCCCCGAGCGCACGCAGACGCTGACCAGCGAGCACCCCGAGGCCGGCTTCGTGGCCGGCGAGAGCTACGACGACTTCGTCGCCTCCCTCGCGAAGCCCCGCACGGCGATCATCATGGTGCAGGCCGGCAAGGGCACCGACGCCGTCATCTCCGAGCTCGTCAAGCGCTTCGAGCCGGGCGACATCATCGTCGACGGCGGCAACGCGAACTTCCACGACACGATCCGCCGTGAGGCCGAGATCGCGCCGACCGGCATCCACTTCGTCGGCGCCGGCATCTCGGGCGGCGAGGAGGGTGCGCTCAAGGGCCCGTCGATCATGCCCGGCGGCTCTGCTGAGGCCTACGAGACGCTCGGACCGATCCTCGCGTCGATCGCCGCGGTCGCTCCAGACGGCGAGCCGTGCGTCACGCACGTCGGCACCGACGGCGCCGGCCACTTCGTGAAGATGGTGCACAACGGCATCGAGTACGCCGACATGCAGCTCATCGCCGAGGCCTACGACCTCATCCGCCAGGGCACCGGCAAGTCGCCCGCCGAGATCGCCGACATCTTCGCCGAGTGGAACGACGGCGAGCTCGAGAGCTACCTCATCGAGATCACCGCCGAGGTGCTCCGCCAGACGGATGCCGCGACCGGCCTGCCGCTCGTCGACGTCATCCGCGACGAGGCGGGCGCCAAGGGCACCGGCGCGTGGACCGTGCAGAACGCCCTCGACTTGGGCGTTCCCACCTCCGGCATCGCCGAAGCCGTGTTCGCGCGCAGCCTCTCGTCGAAGCGCGCACAGCGCGAGGCGGCATCCGACCTGCCCGGCCCCTCGGGCGAGTGGAAGGTCGCCGAGGCCGACGTCGACGCGTTCATCGAGGACGTCCGCCGCGCGCTCTACGCGTCGAAGATCATCGCCTACTCGCAGGGCTTCGATGAGATCGTCGCCGGGGCCGAGCAGTTCGGCTGGGACATCCACAAGGGCGACATCGCCAAGATCTGGCGCGCCGGATGCATCATCCGCGCCCGCTTCCTCAACCGCATCGCCGAGGCGTACGCCGAGAACCCCGGGCTCGTGGCGCTCGTCGTCGCACCCTACTTCCGCGACGCCGTCGCGGGCACGCAGGAGAGCTGGCGGCGCATCGTCGGCATCGCCGCGCAGGCCGGCATCCCGACGCCCGCGTTCTCGTCGTCGCTCGCGTACTACGACGGCCTCCGCGCGAAGCGCCTGCCCGCCGCCCTCATCCAGGGCCAGCGCGACTTCTTCGGCGCGCACACCTACCAGCGCGTCGACAAGCCGGGCGTGTTCCACACGCTCTGGTCGGGCGACCGCTCCGAGATCGAGACCACGCCCTCGTCGCACTAGTCACGTAGTCTGGACGGACCAGACGAGGGGCGAGCGGATGCCGGAACCGGCGTGGCGGAATGAGGGCACCGAGCCCGACTACCGCTTCACGCTGGCCAACGAGCGCGACGGGGATGTGCGCGTGGACCAGTCCGCCGGTGGACACGTCGAAGAAGTCGGCCCCGGCCTCCTCGGCCCAGCGGGCGACGGTCGCGGTCTGCGCCTCGTCCCAGCCGCCCTCGGTCCA
>NZ_WJSP02000347.1 GCF_009720255.1 Agromyces humi
ACGTCGGTCGCCGGTGCGGCCGCGGGCTCGGCGGCCGCGGACGCGGGGCTCGAGGCGGCGGCATCCGTCGCCGCACCGTCGCCGGTGTCGCAGGAGAACAGGGGCGCGCCGACGTTCACCGTCTCGCCTTCGACCGCGTGCAGTGCGGTGATCACGCCGGCGTAGGGCGACGGCAGCTCGACGACCGCCTTCGCCGTCTCGACGTCGGCGATGATCTGGTTCAGCTCCACGCGGTCGCCGACCGCGACACGCCAGGCGACGATCTCGGACTCGGTGAGGCCCTCTCCGAGGTCGGGCAGCGGGAACTCCCGGATCATGCCGCTCACGCCTCCACCCCGCTCAGCGAGTTCGGACGGCCGAGCACGCGGTCGACCCCGTCGAGGATGCGGTCGAGGTCGGGCAGGTGGTGCCGTTCGAGCTTCGCGGGCGGGTAGGGGATGTCGTGGCCGGTCACCCGCACGGGCGCGGCCTCGAGGAACTCGAAGCACCGTTCGGTGACGCTGGCCGCCAGCTCGGCGCCGACGCCGCCCTGCTGGCCGGCCTCGTGCGTGATGACGAGTCGCCCGGTGCGACGCACCGACGCCTCGACGGTCGCGTAGTCGACGGGGGCGAGGGAGCGGAGGTCGATGACCTCGATCGAGACGCCGTCCTCTGCAGCGGCGATGGCCGCGTCGCGGGCGGTCTGCACGAGCGCGCCGTACGTCACCAGGGTGACGTCGGTGCCGGATGCCACGACCGAGGCGACGCCCATGGGCTTCGCGTCGGCGAGGCTCGCCGTCTCGTCGACCTCGCCCTTGACGTGATAGCGGCGCTTCGGCTCGAAGAACAGCACCGGGTCGTCGCTGGCGATCGCCTGCTGGATCATGACGTACGCGTCGGCGGGGTTCGAGCACGCCACGACGCGGAGGCCCGCGGTGTGCGCGAAGTACGCCTCGGGCGACTCGGAGTGGTGCTCGGCCGCGCCGATGCCGCCGCCGAACGGCACCCGGATGGTCAGCGGCATCCGCACGTTGCCGCGCGAGCGGTAGTGCAGCTTGGCGACCTGGGCGACGATCTGGTCGAAGCCCGGGTAGATGAACCCGTCGAACTGGATCTCGACGACCGGCCGGAACCCGCGGTACGCGAGGCCCACGGCGGTGCCCATGATGCCGGCCTCGGACAGCGGGGTGTCCACCACGCGGTTCGCGCCGAACTCGGCCTTCAGTCCGTCGGTGATGCGGAACACCCCGCCGAGCGTGCCGATGTCCTCGCCCATGAGCACGACCTTGTCATCGGCGGCGAGGGCGCGCCGGAGGCCGGCGTTGAGGGCCTTCCCGAGGGTGAGCGTGGTCATCGGGCGCCTCCTGCGGCACCGGATGCCGCGGCATCCGTCTCGTCGAACATGGCGAGGTACCGCGCGTAGTGGTCGCGCTGGCGCGCCAGGTGCGTGTTGGGCTCGGCGTACACGTGGTCGAACACGGTCATCGGCTCGGGGTCGGGAATCGTCGTGACGGCGGCGCGCAGCTCGGCAGCGGCGCGACCGGCCTCGTCGGCGATGTCGCGCTCGAGGCCCTCGATGTCGACGCCCATGGTGCCGAGCAGGGCGAGCAGCCGGGTGAGGGGGTCGCGAGCACCCCATTCGGTGAGCTCGTCGTCGGTGCGGTAGCGCTTGGGGTCATCGGCGGTGGTGTGGGGCCCGAGCCGGTAGGTGACCGCCTCGATGAAGGTGGGGCCGCCGCCACGGCGGGCGCGGTCGAGCGCGATGCGCGTCGCGGCGAGCACCGCGAGCACGTCGTTGCCGTCGACGCGGATGCCGGGCATGCCGAAGCCGTCGGCGCGACGGGCGAGCGGCTGCTTGGACTGCAGGCCCACGGGCTCCGAGATCGCCCACTGGTTGTTCTGGCAGAAGAACACGACGGGGGCGTCGAAGCTCGCGGCGAACACGAGCGCCTCGTTCACGTCTCCCTCGCTCGTCGCGCCGTCGCCGAAGTACGCGACGCTCGCGGCGTCCGTGCCCTCCCACGCCGCGCCCATGGCCCAGCCCGTGGCGTGCAGCGCCTGCGCGCCGATGATGATCTGGGGCACGGCCATGCCGTGCTCGTAGGGGTTCCATCCGGATGACGCTGAGCCCCGCCACACGGTGAGGAGCTCGGCGGGGCCGACACCGCGGCACCACGCCACGGCGTGCTCGCGGTAGCTCGTGAAGACGAAGTCGTCGTCGCGCAGGGCGCGTGCTGAGCCGATCTGCGCGGCCTCCTGGCCGGCGAGTGGCGGCCACAGGCCCAGCTCGCCCTGGCGCTGCAGGGCCGTCGCCTCGGCGTCGAGTCGGCGCACGATCGCCATGTCCCGGTAGAGGCGGCCGAGGGCGGCGGCGTCGACATCGGCGACCCAGGGGTCGTGCTCGGCGTCGGCGCGGCGCTCGCCGGCGGGGGTGATGAGCTGCACGAAGTGGTCGGGCTTGGTCAGGAGCCCGGTGGCGTCTCGGTCGGATGGGGTCATCGTCGATCCTCGCGTTCGGCGGGCCCGCCTCGTGAGCGGCCCGCGCCCGGCGACTCTGCCGGATACCGAGAGCGTACGTCGATCTTGCACTCAGCTCAAGTATGCGCGGACGCGTTGAGCATGTTGCCAAGTTGCATCCCGACTTCCGGTGCTATCGTGTGGCGATATGAACGGCTACGACGCGGTCGACCGCGCCCTGCTCGTCGCACTCGCGGCCGACCCGCGGGCGACCGTCGTCGCCCTCGCCGACCGGCTCGCGCTGTCGCGCAACACCGTGCAGGCGCGGATGTCGCGGCTCGAGGCATCCGGCGCCTTCCTCTCGTTCGAACGCAGCATCGACCCGGCGCCGCTCGGGTTCCCGCTCGAGGCGTTCGTGTCGGTGCACGTGCGCCAGAAACAGCTGGCCGACGTGGTGGCCGAGATCGCGGGCATCCCCGAGGTGATCCAGGCCCACGGCCTGTCGGGATCGGTCGATCTGCTCGTCCGCGTGGTCTGCCGTGACGCCCATGACCTGTTCCGCATCGACGGTGAGATCCTCGCGATCGAGGGCGTCGAGCGCACCGAGACGTCGCTCGCGATGGGCGAGCTCATCCCGTTCAGATTGGCTCCGTTGCTCGAGCGCTGAGTGCAAACGAAATTCTGCAAAGAACTCCTTGCAACTCTTTCTTTGCAGCGCTATCTTTGCATCATGAGCAGCAACCCAGACGACCTCCAGTCGCAGCCGAGCAGCTTGCGTCATCCCGGCGTCGATCACGTCATCACGACCGACAGCCTGAAATCGCTCGCACACCCGTTGCGCGTGCGCATCTACGACGAGCTCTCGGCGTACGGCCCGTTGACCGCGAGCGGGCTGGCCGAACGTCTCGGCGAATCGAGCGGGTCCACGAGCTACCACCTCCGCCAACTCGAGCGCACCGGCCTCGTCCGCGAGGACACGACGCGCGGGAAGGGCAGGGAACGGTGGTGGGAGCGCACCCCTGGCTCCATCGCGATCCCCGACGCCCGTTCGCTGCCGCCGGGCAGCGCCGAGCGTCTCGCGGTACGGCTCGTCGAGGACGAATGGCTCCGGACTCGAGACCAGAACTTCCACGAGTTCCTCTCCGAGGGCGACGCCGTCTTCGGCGACGAGTGGCTCGACATCGCGACGAGCGACACCATCAACCTGCGTCTCACGCCCGAGCAGCTCACGGCGCTCGTCGCCGACATCGACGCCGTGCTCATGCGCTACATCGACGCGTACAAGCGCACCCCGACACCGGGCTCCCGCCCGGTGCAGATCCAGATCAACGCCTTCCCGCTCGTGCGCGGGGAGTCGACGGAAGACCCCACGAAGGGATGACGATGAACACCGCGCTCCTCTCCCCCAACACCGGCCTGCTCGCGGAATGGGCCGTTCGCAGCGGTCTGAGCCTCGCCAGCTGGGGCCTGCAGCGGGCGACCCGCCGCAACGACCGCGATCGCCTCCTGCGTCGCATCGAAGCCCGGGCGGCCGCCGAGGCGGCGCTC
>NZ_WJSP02000348.1 GCF_009720255.1 Agromyces humi
TCCGGCGACGACCGACTGAGCGAACTGGCCGGTTCACGCTGGCTGAAGGTCAACAGCATCACCGAAGCCCCGGTCACACCGGTGTACGACATCAGCGTCGACGAGGTCCACAACTTCGTCGCCGAGGTCGCCGAGCGCATCGAGATGCCGGTCGAGAACCTCCTCACGCCCGATCACCTGCGCCGCGTCGCGTGGCATCCCCCGACCGAGCCAACGGCCGACGCCATCGCGACGGCGCTCAGCGAGCTCGGCGCGAGACCCTGGCAGGTTGAGGCAACCGCACAGATCATCGCCGATGCCTTTGTCGAGGCGTCACAATCGGTTGAGGATGCCGCATCCGGCGCTTCGTAGGTTCCGTCAAGCGATTCAGCGCCCTCCCGGCCCGTTCGTAGGATCGAGGCATCCTGACCGAAATCGAGGGAGCTGCAGCGTGGCTGAACGAGCTGAAGTCGTGTTCGTCGACGGGGTCCGTACCCCGTTCGGACGAGCCGGTGAAAAGGGCATGTACTGGAACACGAGAGCCGACGACCTCGTCGTCAAGGCGATCGTCGGACTGCTCGAGCGCAATCCGAACGTGCCGAAGGACCGCATCGACGACGTCGCCATCGCTGCCACCACCCAGACGGGCGATCAGGGACTGACGCTCGGCCGCACGGCGGCGATCCTCGCGGGGCTGCCCAAGACGGTGCCGGGATTCTCGATCGACCGCATGTGCGCCGGGGCGATGACCGCCGCGGCGATGATGTCGGGTTCGATCGGCTTCGGCATGTACGACGTGGCCATCGCCGGCGGCGTGGAGCACATGGGCCACCACCCCATGGGCTCGGGCGTCGACCCGAACCCGCGATTCCTCAGCGAGCGGCTCGTCGGCGAGGACGCCCTCGTCATGGGCGCCACCGCGGAGCGCATCCACGACCGCTTCCCGCAGCTGACCAAGGAGCGCAGCGACCGCTACGCGCTCGCCAGCCAGCAGAAGACGGCCGCCGCGTACGCGGCCGGCAAGATCCAGCAGGACCTCGTCCCGGTCGCCGTCCGCACCGAGGAGGGCTGGGGCCTGGCCACGCGCGACGAGGTCATGCGCCCCGAAACCACCCTCGAGGGCCTCGCTGCGCTGAAGACCCCGTTCCGCCCGCACGGCCGCATCACCGCCGGCAACGCCTCCGGCCTGAACGACGGGGCCACGGCCGCGATCCTCGCCTCGGGCGCCGCCGCGAAGGAGCTCGGCCTCACGCCGAAGATGAAGCTCGTCAGCTTCGCGTTCGCGGGCGTGGACCCCGAGATCATGGGCATCGGCCCCATCCCCGCCACCGAGAAGGCGCTGCGCAAGGCAGGCCTCACGATCGACGACATCGACCTCTTCGAGATGAACGAGGCGTTCGCCGTGCAGGTGCTCTCCTTCATGGACCACTACGGCATCGACGACGACGACCCCCGGGTCAACCCGTGGGGCGGCGCGATCGCCGTCGGCCACCCGCTGGCCTCGTCGGGCGTGCGCCTGATGAACCAGCTCGCCAGCCAGTTCGTCGAGCGCCCCGAGGTGCGCTACGGCATCACCAGCATGTGCGTCGGCCTCGGCCAGGGCGGCACGATGATCTGGGAGAACCCGAACTTCGACAAGAAGGCAGCGAAGAAGGCCCGCGGATGACCGACTACTCCACGATCGATTTCTCCTCCCTCGTCGCCCTCGCGGGCGATGACGAGGTCGTCACCCACTCGTACGTGCGCGATGTCCCGCTCTCGTCGGGGAAGACCCTCGCGCTCGTCACCCTCGACAACGGGCGCGACCACACCCGGCCGAACACGCTCGGCGCTGCCACACTCCTCGAGTACGCCGACACGCTCGACGGGCTGAAGGCGCGGGCGGCGGCCGGCGAGATCCACGCAGTGGCCGTCACCGGCAAGCCGTTCATCCTCGCCGCGGGCGCCGACCTCTCCAAGGTCGCCGAGATCCCCGACAAGGAGACGGCGAAGAAGTTCGTGCAGCTCGGCCACTACGCGCTCGCGAAGATCGGCGAGGTCGGCGTGCCGTCCTTCGTCTTCTACAACGGGCTCGCGCTCGGCGGCGGCGTCGAGATCGGCCTGCACGCGGACTACCGCACGGTGGATGCCTCCGCCCCCGCCCTCGCCCTCCCCGAGGTGTTCCTCGGGCTCATCCCCGGCTGGGGCGGCGCCACGATCCTGCCGAACCTCATCGGCATCGAGAACGCCCTCAAGGTCGTGATCGAGAACCCGCTGAAGCAGAACCGCACCCTCAAGGGACAGGACGCGTTCGACCTCGGCCTCGCCGACGCCATCTTCCCGTCGGTGAACTACCTCGAGGACTCGATCCGCTGGGCCGACGACGTGATCTCCGGTCGCGTCAAGGTGAAGCGGCCCCACGAGCCCGGCAAGGTGGAACGGCTCGTCAAGTGGGATGCCGCGATCGGCATCGCGACGAAGATGCTGAAGAGTCGCATCGGCTCCGTCCCGCAGTCGCCGTACGCCGCCCTGGACCTGATGAAGGCGGCGAAGAGCGGCACTCGCGCCGAGGGATTCCAGCGTGAGGACGAGGTGCTCGCCGACCTCATCGCGGGCGATCAGCTCCAGGCATCCGTCTACGCCTTCAATCTCGTGCAGAAGCGCACGAAGCGGCCGGCCGGAGCTCCCGACAAGGAGCTCGCGAAGAAGGTGACGAAGGTCGGCGTCATCGGCGCCGGCTACATGGCGAGCCAGCTCGCGCTGCTCTTCGTGCGCCGCCTCCGCGTGCCCGTGGTGATCACCGACATCGACCAGGCCCGGGTCGACAAGGGCGTCGAGTACATCGCCGACGAGATCGACGCCCTCCTCTCGAAGGGCCGCATCTCCCCCGATGAGGCCAATCGCCTGAAGGCCCTCGTGACGGGCACCACCGACAAGGCCGACTTCGCCGACTGCGACTGGGTCATCGAGGCGGTGTTCGAGGAGCTCCAGATCAAGCAGGACGTGTTCGCCGAGATCGAGCAGTTCATCTCTCCCGAGGCCGTGCTCGCGACGAACACCTCGTCGCTGTCGGTCGAGCAGATCGGCGCGAAGCTCGCGCATCCCGAGCGGCTCGTGGGCTTCCACTTCTTCACGCCGGTCGCGGTCATGCCGCTCATCGAGGTCGTGAAGACGTCGCACACGGATGTCGCGACACTGTCGACCGCGATGGTCACCGCGAAGAACCTCAAGAAGAACGCGGTCATCACCGCCGACACCCCCGGCTTCGTGGTCAATCGCCTGCTCGCCGTGCTCCTCGGCGAGGCCATGCGCGCGGTCGACGAGGGCACCTCCTTCGAGACCGTCGACCAGGCGATCGCGCCGCTCGGCCTCCCGATGGCCCCGTCGGCGCTGCTCGATCTCGTCGGGCTGAAGGTCGGTGCGCACGTGCTGGACACCCACCACGCCGCGTTCCCCGACCGCTTCTACCGCAGCGAGAACCTCCACAAGCTCGCCGACTACGGCAAGCTCCTCGACAAGGACGACAAGGGCAGGGTCAAGGGCTTCGACAAGGGAGCCATGAAGATCGTGTCCGGCGGCACGCATCCGCGAAGCGCCGACGACATCCTCGTCAGCCTGCAGGACGGCCTCGCCCGCGAGGTTCGGCTGATGCTCGACGACGAGGTGGTCGCAGCGGCGGAGGACATCGACCTGTGCCTCATCCTCGGCGCCGGGTTCCCGTTCCAGATGGGCGGCGTCACGCCCTACCTCGACCGGGTGGGCGCGTCCGAGCGCGTCTTCGGCGACACCTTCCACCACCCGCCCGTGAAGGGCGTGTCCGCATAGGTCGCGCGCACTCGGTGACGGCCCCCGGCGATTCGCCGGGGGCCGTCCTCGTCTCATCGCACGGTTCGAGCCGCGCGCATCGGCCTCGACCGCGGCGACGGGCGAGACCCGCGGCGTCGGGCTAGACCCGCGGCTGCGGCGAAGTGTCGCTCGACACGGCCTCG
>NZ_WJSP02000349.1 GCF_009720255.1 Agromyces humi
CTCGGCGCCGGCGCTCCGTGGCGCGGCGCGCGACCTCGTGGCCGCCGCGATGCCGATCGTGGAGGAACGCGGCATCCCGGTCGTGGCGGTGGACCTGCCGAGCGGCATCCACCCCGACGACGGCTCCGTGCCCGACCCGACCGTCCTGAGCGCCGACATCACGGTCACGTTCGGCGCGGTGAAGGCCGGGCTGCTCCTCGAGCCCGGGGCGAGCCGTGCCGGCCGGGTGGAGCTCGTCGACCTGGGGCTCGGGCCGGAGCTCGCCGCGATGACCCCGCTCGTCACGACAGACCGGTCGTAGTCGGCGACGCGGTCAGGTGCCGTCGTCGACCTCTTCGTCGGTGATGACGCCGGTCTCCTCGCTCTCGACCACGACATGCCGGCTGCCGAGCTGCGCGGCGAGGGAGCGCCCGGCGTCGACCGCCTCGTCCCGGCTGCGGAAGCTCTGCGACAGCTCCTCGCCGCCCACCACGCGGTTGACCCACTGGCCGCGCTTGGACATCGTGATGACGTCGCCGTCGTCCATGCGACTCCCCCGTTCCGCGATGCGCGGTGGCATCCGCCCCACCAGTCAAGCGCAGGGCGCGGGGATTGGGAACCGGGAGATCAGTACCAGTTCATCGACTGCGAGTGCGACCAGGCGCTGCAAGGGGTGCCGTAGGAGCCCTTGATGTAGCCGAGGCCCCACTTGATCTGCGTGGCCGCGTTGGTCTCCCAGTCGTCGCCGGCGGTGGCCATCTTGCTGCCCGGCAGCGACTGCGGGATGCCGGTGGCGCCGCTGCCCGCGTTGAACGCGGTGTACGACCAGCCCGACTCCTTCTGCCAGAGCTTGTCAAGGCACTGGAACTGGTCCGCGCCCCAGCCGTACTGTGACGCGGCGAGATCTGCGGCGACGGCACGTGCGCCGTCGGGCGTGTTCGCATTGGCGAGGGCGGCGGCGGCCGCTGCGGCGGCCGCAGCGGCGGCCTCGGCCTGCGCCTGGTCGAAGGCAGCGGCCGCGGCGGCGGTCTTCTCGGCCTCCGCACGCGTCGTCTTCGTGAGGTCGACGACCTGGTCGACCGGGATGCTGCGGTAGTCGCTGAGCGAGGCGACCGACGCCGCGAGACCCGAGGCGTCGACCTTGCCGTTCGCCGCCGCGAGGGTCGCGTTCGCGGCGGTGATGGTGTCCTCGGCGTTGTCGATGGCCTTGGCCGCGGCGATGCCGCGATAGGCGCCGAGCTGCTCGTGACGCAGTCCGCTGGTGGCGTTCAGCGCCATGGTGGCATCGATGCGCGCCTGGGTGGCGACGGCGTTCTGCACGGTGAAGCCGGTGCCGACGAGGACGCCGGTGGCGATGACGGCGCCGGCGACGATGAGGCGACGGCGTCCGAGGCGACGGCGGCGGAGCCCTCGGCGGGAGGCCAGGTCGGCGTCGTCGGTCGTGGAGTGGGCACGGGAGAAGGCAGTGGTGATTCGCATAGGTTCAGGGGCGGCTCGGACAGGTGGTCGGGGTGCGCCTCCGAGCCGGGGCACAAGTCAGACACTCTGCCCGGCGAATCTGAACAGTTCCTCAGTTTGTCCTGTGCAAGTCATGATTGCGGCCGCCGGCGGGCGGGATACTGGGAGGATGCCCAGCCCGTCCAGCGCGTACCCCCAGCCGTCTGCGACGGACCGATGCCCCTGCCTCAGCGGCTCCCCGTTCGGCGAGTGCTGTGCTCGGTACCTCGGCGGCGGCGCGGATGCGCCGACCGCCGAGCAGCTGATGCGATCCCGGTACACGGCCTACGCGGTGGGCGCGCGCGAGTACCTGCTCGCGACGTGGCATCCGTCGACGCGACCCGCCGACCTCGAGCTCGACCCAGCCGTACGGTGGTACCGCCTGGACATCGACCGACGGGAGCGCGGCGGCCCACTCGATGGGGACGGACTCGTCGAGTTCCGCGCCTACTGGCGACACGACGCCGACCGGTCCGACCGCGGCGAGCAGCACGAGACCAGCCGCTTCCTCCGAGAAGGGGGCCGGTGGCGCTACGTCGACGCGGCCGACTAGCCGTTCGGGTCGCGCTCCCGGTCGATGGTGAAGCCGTCGAGCACGGCCCGCTCTCCCGACTCGAGGAGTTCCTGGAACAGCGTGATCTGCACGCCGGCCGGAGCGTCGAGCCGGGAGTTCAGGGACTGCCACGGCGTGACCACCGGCTCGGCCACGACGCGGCCTCCCACGCCCTCGAGACGTCGGGTCATCCCCGCCGTGTCCTCGACCTCGAACGCGAGCCGGATGTGCGGGCTCTCGGCACCACCCGCCTCGATGCGATCGATCGCGCGCTTGTGCGCCGGGTTGGCGATCTCGAGGGTCGCGCGCCCGGCATCGAGGATGACGACCCGCTCGTCGCCGCCCTCCGCGAACGCGAGGTACTCGGGCAGGCCGAGCGCGTCGCGGTAGAACGCGACCGCGGCCTCGTAGTCGGCCGCCTCGACGACGACGCGGAGTTGCAGGACCGGGCGTGCTGGAGCATCCGTCATGGCCGCATCCTCGCAGGGAGGAACCGATCGTGCGACTCCGCGGCGGTGATCAGGTGCCGGGCACGACCGGATACGGATGCTCCGCCAGCACGCGCGCGAGGTGCACGGCGTTCGCGACGAGCGTGGCGTTCGCGTGCAGCACCGCGGGCGGCGTCTCGCCCAGGTCCTTGTAGTCGGTCGTCTCCATGGCGGCGCCGTTCCAGTAGGTGCCGCCCTGGGCCGGCACCGTGAACCCGACGTCGTTCAGCGCCTGGTGGAGGTCGGCCGTGATCTTGTGCGCCCCGTCCTCGTTGCCGAGCACGGCGGTCGCGGCCACGTGACCGAACAGGATGGGCCGTCCCTCGTCGTCGAACGCGGAGAGCTCGGCGTCGAGCCGCTCGAGCACCCGCTGGGCGACGCTCGACATGTGGCCGAGCCAGGTGGGCGTGACGATCACGACGATGTCGGCGCCGAGGATCCGCGCACGAAGCGCGGGCCAGGCGTCGCCCTCGCCCATGTCGGCGTCGACGCCTGGAGCGACATCGAGATCGACGACCCGCACGATGTCGCCGTCGGCCCCGCGACCGGCGAAGCCCCCGAGGAGTTGCTCGGCCATGAGCTGGCAGCTGGATTCCTCGGGGGCGTGCTTCAGCGTGCAGTTGAGGAGGAGGACGGTCTGGTCGGTGATGCGCATGTGCTGCCCTTCGTGTCGTCCCGTCCCTTCCTATCCGCGATCCGACGGGCACGGTAGCGGCTTGACACGTTCAGGCCGCGGCGCGGTGCACCGGCCAGCACCGCGTCGTCACGCCGATCATGTTCCACACGTTGATGGCGACGATGAGGGACAGGAGGGCGGCGAGCGGCTCCTCGCCGAGCACGGCCCGGGCGTGGTCGACGACGCCGTCGGGGACGTGCGTCTCCGAGAGCCGGGTGACCGACTCGGTGAGCTCGAGCGCCGCCCGCTCGGCGGCCGTGAAGAGGCCGGAGTCGCGCCAGATCGCCACGGCGTGGAGCTTCTGGTCGGTGACGCCTGCCGCACGACCGTCGTTCGCGTGCTGGTCCACGCAGTAGGCGCAGCCGTTCAGCTGCGACGCCCGCAGTCGCACGAGCTCCCGGACCGCCGGATCGACCCCCGCACGGTCGAGCTCACCGGTGGCGGCGTGGTCGAGCGAGGCGACCGCGCGTGAGAAGCGGGGCACGAGCTGGTCGAAGTCGAGGCGGACGGGGATGTCGACGAGCGAATCGGTGAAGGTCATGGCTCAACGCTACGAACGATCGGCCCACTGCTACAGTCCAATTCCATGGATGCAACGTGGGCCATTCCCGGGCTCGACCTGCACCTCGAGCTGGGCGCGGGCGGGCGGGCCGCAGCCCTCGAGCACGCACTCCGGTCGGCGATCACCGAGGGCCGGCTCGCGTCGGGCACCCGGCTCCC
>NZ_WJSP02000035.1 GCF_009720255.1 Agromyces humi
TTCGCGGCCGAGTGGCCCGCGCCGACGACTGTGGTGTGCCGGCCGTCGGCCTGAAGAGGTCGAGGTCGACGAGTGGGCGGCCGGGCGGGGTCCAGGCTGCGGCGAGCGCGACGACCTCCGCGGGTGGGAGCGCGCGTGGCCAGACGGCCAAACGCGCGATCGCGCCGGCGAGGTGATTGCCCATCCCCGTGGTCAGGCGCACGGCGCCCACCGTGAACTCGGCGACCGCGCGGCGGTTGAGTTCATGGCCGAAGCGGTACGGATTCTTGGCATAGGTGCGCCCGCCGCCGAGCGGGGGGCCGGCCTCGGTGAAGGTCGGCCGTCGGTCGGCGATGCCGTCGAGGAACGAGACCGCGCGGCATCCGTCGTAGGTGAAGCCGACCACCCGCCACGTGCCAGGGGCCACCATGCGGGCACTCGCGGAATAGTCGCGGCTGTAGGGGAGGCCTGGGCTCGGTCGGCCGTCGTGCGAGACGTGCCCGATGACCTGCTGCGCGCCGCCGTACGTCGGCAGGCTGAGGAAGAGGCCGTACTGGCGGCGGGGATCGCGGTCGTCCTCCTGCCACATGCCGGCCACGAAACCGGTCGAGGTGGTGTGGCGTCGGACCAGGGCGAAGACCGACACCTCGTCGCCGAGACGGGCCGCGTCGAGCGGGCCCACTCGCTGCGGCGGGATGCGGAGGTGATCGGCCGCGCCGTCGAACGCGATCGCCCCGCCCACGACAGGGTCGGGTGCCCAGCGGGGCGGTCGGGCGCCGACGAGGGTGAGCCCGTGTCCCGTGCGATCCGACAGGCCGCCGAGGCCGGCGCGGAAGTCCCATTCGACTCCCGCGCCGGCGGTGGTCACTGCGATTCCAGGATCGGGTCGGCGACCGCGCACACGTCTTCGAGCACCGCCTGGACGTCGGCATCCGGCTGCCACAGCCCGTCGAACACCGGCTTGGTCGCCGTCTCCAACTCGGGGAAGGACACCGGATAGTCGACCTGCTGTGCCGAGTCGAGCGTGTCGAGCAGGGACGCCTTCGCCGACTCCGGCGGCACCTGCGGGTACAGGCCCGAGATGAACTCCTCCGTCTGCAGCGACGACCGCGGCGCGACGTAGGGCAGCGCCGCCGATCCCTCCTCGCTCGTCAGGTGGGCGAACAGGCGCGTCGCCAACTCGGGAGCCTGTCCGTCGGCGAACACCACCATCGAGGCCTGGCCGATGAACGGGCTGTAGTCGACGTCGCCCTCGGGTTGCGGCGCCATGTCGTACTCGAAGGTCGAGTCCGCGAGCTGCGCGAGCGTGCTCGGTGCCCCCAGGTACATGCCGGTGTCGCCGGTCGGGAAGCTCGATGCCGAGCCGGGGGCCGGATAGGACCCGTCCTCGAAGATCATGTCGTGCACGAACTCGAAGGCGTCGACCGACGCGTCATCCGCGTACCCGCAGGACGCGCCGTCGGGGTAGGCCTCGGCGCCGAATCCCTTCAGGAACGGCGTGAACAGCGCGTAGCTCGTGTACCCCCACTGCGGGATGTCGAACCCGTAAGTCACGACGCCGGCATCCACCAGCGCCTTCGCCTGCTCCCGCAGCGCATCCCACGTCCATTCGCCCTTGGCGAGGAGCTCGTTGGGCGTCTCCAGTCCCGCTGTCTCGAAGGCGGTCTTGTTGTAGATGATCGGATGCGTCGTGCCGGCGAAGGGGTAGCCGTAGAGTTCTCCGTCCTCGCCCTGCAGTGCGGTGAGCAGGTTCGGGATGATGTCGTCGTACGCCCAGTCCTCGTCGTCCTCGAGCGAGCTGACGTCGGCGAGGGCGCCCGAGTCGACCCACGCCGGCGTCGCGGATTCCACGATCCACCCGAGGTCGGGTGCCTCGCCCCCGCTGAGCCGGATCGCGAGCTGGGAGTTGTACTCCGCGAACGGGATGGTCTCGATCGTGAGCTCGCCCAGCTCTGGGTTCTCCTCGCGGAACTCGTCGGCGAGCGCCTGGAACTGCCCGATGATCTTCTCGTCGGCCGTCCAGACCGTCATCGTGAGGTCGACGGGCTCGTCGTACTCGACCTCCGTCGGGGTCGGGGTGCCGGCGCTCGGCGAGCAGCCGACGAGCATCAGCGCTGCGGCGGATCCCGCGACGATGCCCGCTCGCTGTGTGCTTCTCATGGGTGGTGCCTCTCTCTCCATCGAGGGTGCGGGCGCCTCTGCGGCCGCGAGGACGGGGTCACTTGATGCCGGTGCCGGCGATGCCCTGGACGAACTGGCGCTGCGCGACGAAGAACACCGCGAGCACCGGCAGGACGCTCAGGGTGGTGGCCGCCATCTGGATGTTCCAGATGGGGATGCCGGTGATCGGATCCGTGAACGACTGCAGCGCGATCGGCACCGTCCAGAGCTCCTGCGTGCGGAGGAAGACGAGCGGCTCGAGGAAGTCGTTCCAGCTGTTCAGGAACGTCAGGATCGCGAGGGCGGCGAGGGGTGCCTTCGCGAGCGGCAGGGCGACGCGCGCGAACAGGCCGAAGCGGCCGAGTCCGTCGACCCTGCCGGCCTGTTCGAGCTCGATCGGCAGCGCCAGGAAGAACTGGCGCATCAGGAAGACGCCGAGGACAGCCGGCACGCCGAAGATCGCCGGGACGATGAGTGCGAGGTGGGTGTCGATCCAGCCGAACGCCGAGACGATGCGGAAGAGCGGGATGATCGTCACCTCCGGCGGGATCAGGAGCGCGCTCAGCAGCATGACGAAGAGCACCGACCTTCCGCGGAACTCGATGCGGGCGAACGCGTATCCGGCCAGTGAGGCGACGGCGAGCACGCCGATGGTCGTCACGGATGCGATGTAGATGGAGTTGAGGAACTGCTGCAGGAACGGACCCGTGGTGAAGGGCACGAGGTAGTTGCCCCACCGGGGGTCGTCGGGCCAGAGCACCGGCGGGCTCTCGAACACGTCGCCGTAGGTCTTGAGCCCGGTCGAGAACATCCAGAAGACGGGGAATACGAAGGGCACGGCGACGAGCACCAGGAGCGCGTACATGCCGACGGTGCCGAGGCGTCCTGGTCCGCCCGCTCCACCCGATCGCGGGACGCGCCGGTGAGGTGCCTTCGTGCCGGGCGGTGCGACGACCGCGGCGGTCGTGAGCTCAGGACTCATTGAAGACCCACCGCTTCCGCGACCACCACTGCAGCAGCGTGAGCACCAGCACGATGAGGAAGAGGAACACCGCGGCGGTGCTCGCGAACCCCACCTGGAACGCCTTGAAGGCCTGCTCGTAGATGAAGTAGCCGAGGATGTTCGTCGACAGGCCCGGACCGCCCTCGGTGAGCAGGAAGACCTGCGCGAACGCCTTCAGCGAGTTGATGGTGGCGAGGATGGCGACCATCATGATCGTCGGCGTGATCAGGGGCACGACCACGCTGCGGAACGACTGCCACGGACCCGCGCCGTCGATCTTCGCGGCCTCGAGCAGTTCGCCGGGCACCTCCTGGAGCGCCGCGAGGAAGAGCACCATGCTCACGCCGACCCCCTTGAGCACCTGGACGAAGATGATCGACGTCATCGCCCAGTCGGGGTCGGCGAGCCAGTTCGGCCCTTCGATGCCGATCATCGCGAGCCAGCCGTTGATGCCGCCGGAGTCCTGCAGCATCACGTCCCAAACCAGCGACCAGGCCACGAGGGAGATGACGACCGGCACGAAGTAGGCGGTGCGGAAGATCGAGATCGCGCGGATCCGCTGGTTGACCAGTACGGCCATCAGGAGTCCGATGACCAGGTTCGCCGGGATCACGAATGCGGAGAACACCGCCGTGTTGCGGAGCACGGTGCCGAACACGTCGCTCGTGAGCAGCCGCTCGTAGTTCTCCATGCCGACATACGTGGACCGGCCCGACAGGCTGTTGTAGTCCTGGAAGCTGAACAGGAAGACCCCGGCGATCGGCAGGGCGACGAACACGAGGAATCCGAGGACCGCGGGCGCGATGAACGCGTACCCGTATGCCGCATCGACGCGAGCGAGGTGCCCGCGACGGGGGCCGTCCCCGGCTCGCCGGGTGGACCGATGCGCGGAGTTCCGGGAGCGCGAATCCGGCGCTCCGGGATCCACTGTCGAGTCCATGAGAATCGTCATGACCCCTTGTCTCTCATCGTCGAGCCGGGCATCCAAACGTTGCATTCGCTAAAACAACGTTGTGTAGAATGAATCAAGGATGAGACGTGACGACCGCAAAGTCAAGAGACGGCGCCGAGTAGTCTCGGTTGCATTCCCATTCATCGACGAAGGGAGAGCGCGGTGACGCTCGCAGAACCGCCGGCGGTCGCAGCCACCTCACGGACGCTCGTGCGCGGCCTCTCGATCCTCGAGATCGTGGCCGAGGCGGGCGGCGGCATCGGGGTCACCGAGATCGCATCGGCCGCGGGCCTCGACAAGGGCACGGTCTCGCGGCTGCTCTCGACCCTTCGGCAGATGGGCTACGTGCAGCAGCGGGCGGGCGACCGTCGCTTCGTCCTCGGAAGTCGCTGCCTCTGGCTCGCCCGGGAGTACGGCTCCCGTCAAGAGGACCTCAGCAGCCGGGCGAGACCGTTCCTCGCCGCCCTTCGCGACGTGACGCACGAGACCGTGCACCTCGCCATCCGGGAAGGCAGCTTCGTCGTCTTCATCGCCCAGGAGCAACCCGACCGATCGATCCGGGTGCGCTCCGCGGTCGGTTCACGGCTCCCGATGCATCGGACCGCCATGGGAAGGGCCATCCTGGCGGCCCTCGAACCCGCGGAACGCGAGATCCTGCTCACCTCGTTGCACGATGAAGCCGTCGCCGCCGGTGACGAGTTCGACCTCGCCCTCATCCGTTCCGACGTCGAGATGGCGGTCGCGAGGGGCTGGGCGGCCGTCGACCGTCATGATGACGTCACCCGGCTCGCCGCCGCCATCGTCGACGCGGCCGGCGAACCCATCGCGGCCATCACGCTCTCCGGGCCGACCTACCGCGTCGAGCCCGACATCGACCGGCTCGGGCACGAGGTCATCACGGCCGCAGCCGCCGTCAGCGCGGCGCTCGGGCACTGACCGACGCCGCCCGGCCGCCCAGGTGGCATTGCTAAAGCAGGTAGCCGCCGTCCACCACCACGTCGCGGCCGGTGAGGTACGCGCCCTCGTCGGAGCAGAGCAGGCGTGCGAGCGGCACGCAGTCCGCCGGCGTCCCGATGCGGCCGACAGGGATCTGGCCGACGACGCGACGGTGGTACTCGTCGGATGCGAGCGCTTCGCGATTCCGCGGCGTGTCGATCACGCCCGGTGACAGGCTGTTGACCGTCACGCCGCTCGGCGCCAACTGCTTGGCGAGGTTCGACACGAGATTCGCCTGTGCCGCTTTCGAGGCCGCGTACGCCGCCATCTCGGGATGGGGCCGCGTCTGCTGCACGCTGCCGATCGCCAGGACGCGACCCCATCGACGATCGGCCATGGCCGGGGCGAGGCCCTGCACCAGCTCGAGGAAGGCGACCAGGTTCACCCGCAACTGCCGCTCCATCTGCTCGGGGGTGATCGACTGCCACGGCTCCCGGATCTGCACGGAGGCGGAGTGCACGAGGATGTCCACCGGCCCGACGTCGAGCGCCGCGGTCGCGAGCCGAGCGCCGGCCCCGACGACGGCGAGGTCCTCGACGAGCACTGGCAGATTGGCGTCGCCGTCAGCCTCCAGTCCGTGACGGATGACTCGGGCTCCGCCCTGCTCGAGGGCGTCGGCGATCGCGGCGCCGATGCCACTCGTCGAGCCCGTCACGAGGGCGATGCGGCCGCTGACCCGCGGCTCTGACGCGGCGTCCATCTCAGCTCCCTCCACGGTGCGCTCTGGCGCGGTCGACGCCAGCCTAGAGCGGATGCCGCGCTGGTCGGCTAGAGCCGGCCGTGACGCCGGTAGACGCCGACCGGGTCGTCACTCACGAGGAACTCGGCTCGCACCACGTCCTCATGGGCGATGAGCTCCTCGGCGCGGTGCAGCACCTCGACGACGAGCTCCCGCGGTACGACCACCACCCCGTCGAGGTCCCCGACGAGGAAGTCGCCGGGCGAGACGGCCACCGTCGTGGTCAGCGCGCCGCGCAGCGAGACGGTGTTCTGCCAGTCGTAGTAGCTCCACCGCTTGACCGCCTCCACCGGCGAGAGGTAGCGGCAGAAGAGGGGGAAGCCGCGCTCGAGGAGGAAGCGGGTGTCCCGGGATCCGCCGTCCACGACGGCTCCGATGACGCCGCACGCAGAGCCGACCGTCGCGTTCATCTCGCCGTAGTGCGCCACCTGGGTGTCGAAGCTGCAGTCGCGCACGTCGATGATCGGCACGCCGGTGGCCTTCATGGCCTCGAACATGTGGATGCGGCGTGCGCGCAGGTCGGGGTCACCGGTCGGCTCGGGGATGCCCTTCATGGTGAAGGCCGGCCCGGCGAGGGTCCATTCGGGGTCGACCGGCTTGATGTCGGGCGCGAGCGCTTGGTTCGGGAATCCCAGCTCGTCGAGCACGTCGTACACCGCGCCCGAGTAGGTGTCGCGGAAGCGCGCGATGAGCTCGGGCACCGGCAGCGGGTAGGCATAGGGGTTCGGCATGAGCATCCTCGATCATTGCGGCCGCGGAGGTCCGAAGCGTTGCACTTGATGCTACTAGCGTTGCAGCTGACAAAACAAGTATGCTCGGCCACGGAGGAAACAGCATGAAGATCGTCGACCTGCGGGTGCGCACCGTCGCCATCCCGACCGACGCGAAGTTGCGGCACAGCAGCGGCGTCCATCCCGGGTACTTCATCCGCACGATCCTCGAGCTCATCACCGATGAAGGCCTGATCGGGCTCGGCGAGGTGGGCGGCGGCGACCAGCGCGGCGCACTGCTCAAGCTGAAGCCGCGCATCGTCGGGCTGGATCCGTTCCATCTCGAGGTGGTCAAGCTCAAGGTCCTGCGCTCCATCTACTACCTCTCGAACGCGCGTATCTACGCCGCCATCGAGATGGCATGCCTCGACATCCAGGGCAAGGCCGTCGGGCGGCCGCTCAGCGACCTGCTCGGCGGGTCGGTGCGCTCCGAGATCCCCTTCATCGCCTACCTGTTCTGGCGCTACGACCGACCGGGCGGCGGTGACGACACCAGGGCCGAGGACCTCGCCGACGAATGCGAGGCGTTGCACGAGCGCCTCGGCGTCCACGCCATGAAGATGAAGGCCGGCGTCGAGCGGCCCGAAGAGGAGGCCCGGGTCCTGGAGCTGTGCCGCGATCGGCTCGGCGACGGCTTCGGCCTCCGCATCGATCCGAACGGGGTCTGGTCCGTGCCGACCGCGGTGCGGATCGGGCGGCGGCTCGAGGCGGTCGCACCGGAGTACTTCGAGGATCCCGCCTGGGGTCTCGTAGGCAACGCTGCGGTTCGCGAACAGGTGCGGATCCCCATCGCGACGAACATGTACCCGGCGAAGTTCGACGACCTGGGCCCCGCCATCCGCCTCGGCGCCGTCGACGTCGTCCTCACCGACCTGCATTACTGGGAGGGTCCGCGCGGCGTGAAGGACCTCACGGCGGTCTGCCGCACCTTCGGGCTCGGCGTCGCCATGCACTCGGGCACCGAATTCGGCATCGAGCTCGCAGCGATGCTGCACACGGCGAGCACCATCCCCGAGATGATCACCGCCGGAGACGCGCACTACCACTACCTCACCGACGACATCATCGCCGGCGGGCCCATGCGGTACCGCAACGGTGCCATCGCCGTCCCCCGCGGCCCCGGACTCGGCGTGGAGCTCGATCCCGAGAAGATGGACAAGTACGAGCAGTACTTCGAGGAGCATGGCGACTACTACGCGCGGTTCCACGTCGACGACCGCAACCCCGACTGGGTGCCGACCGTGGGCGGGTTCTAGGCACCGCTCCACCACGACGGATGCCGCCCGCATCCCCTGGGGGAGGCGGGCGGCATCCGTCATTCGGTCGTGCCGATCGCGAGCGATCGCGGCTCAGCTGAACTTGCGGCGGTAGATGGAGACCGCCCAGATGTACGCGACGACGAGGATGCCGACGAGCCAGGCGAGGGCGACCCAGATGTCGCTGCCCACCGGCTGGCCGGCGAACAGGGCACGTGTGGTGTCGACGATCGAGGTCACCGGCTGGTTCTCGGCGAACCAGGCCACCGGGGCCGGCATCGAATCGGTCGGCACGAATGCCGAGCTGATGAACGGCAGGAAGATCAGCGGGTAGCTGAACGCGCTCGCCCCGTCGACGGTCTTCGCCGAGAGCCCCGCGACCACGGCGAGCCAGGTCAGCGCGAGGGTGAACAGCACCATGATGCCGGCGACCGCGAGCCAGGCGCCCACGGATGCCCCGGTGCGGAAGCCCATGATCAGGGCGACGCCGATCACGATCGCGATCGAGATGACGTTCGCGACGAGCGAGGTGAGCACGTGCGCCCAGAGCACGCTCGACCTGGCGATCGGCATGGACTGGAACCGCTCGAAGATGCCGCCCTGCAGGTCGAGGAACAGCCGGTACGAGGTGTACGCGACGCCCGACGCAATGGTGATGAGCAGGATGCCGGGGAGCATGTAGTTGATGTACGACTCATCGGAGCCGGTGTTGATCGCGCCGCCGAGCACGTACACGAACAGGAGCATCAGCGCGATCGGCGTGACCGCGGTGGTGATGATCGTGTCGGGACTGCGGAGGATGTGGGTCAGCGATCGGCCGGTGAGGACCCGGGTGTCGCCCAGGACGTGCGTGGTCATCGGGATTCCTTTCCTGCTCGGACCGTGCCGTCGGCACGGTCGGTGTCTGCGGTGTCCGTCTCGCCGGTGTCGCCGACGAGGGCGAGGAAGACCTCCTCGAGGGTGGGCTGCTTCTCGACGTACTCGACGGTCGTCGCCGGGAGGAGCTGCTTGAGCTCGGCGAGGGTGCCGTTCTGGATGATCGTGCCCTTGTGCAGGATCGCGATGCGGTCCGCCAGCTGCTCCGCCTCGTCGAGGTACTGGGTCGTGAGCAGCACGGTCGTGCCGCCCTTCGCGAGCTCCTTGACGGTCTGCCAGACCTCGATGCGAGCCTGCGGGTCGAGTCCGGTGGTCGGCTCGTCGAGGAAGATGACCGGCGGGTTGCCGATCAGGCTCATCGCGATGTCGAGCCGGCGACGCATGCCACCCGAGTAGGTCCCGGCGCGTCGCCCACCGGCATCCGTGAGCGAGAAGCGCGCGAGCAGGTCGTCGGCGATCGCACCGGGGTTCTTCAGGTGGCGGAGCTTCGCCACCAGCACGAGGTTCTCGCGGCCGGTCAGCACCTCATCGACCGCGGCGAACTGGCCGGTCAGGCTGATCGACTCGCGGACGTCGCCGGGCTTTCCGGCCACGTCGAAGCCGTGCACCGTGGCCGTGCCGGCGTCAGCCTGCAGCAGCGTCGACAGGATCCGCACGAGGGTCGTCTTCCCCGCACCGTTCGAGCCGAGCAGCGCGAAGATGCTGCCGGCCTGCACGTCGAAGTCGACGCCTCGCAGCACCTGGAGGTCCTTGAAGGACTTCTGGATCCCCTGCACCCGGATTGCTGCGTCGGTGGTCATCGCTCTTCCTTCCCTTCGAGGTTCTTGATGGTCTCGGTGAGGCGGTTGCGCTCCTTGTCGATCCAGCGCTTGCCGGCGTACGCCGCGGCGAATGCCTCGGCGAACTCGACGGGGTCGTCGCCGACGATGTCCTCGACGGGCGTCCCGTCGACGGCGGCCCGCTCCCACAGATCGGCGGAGTCGTTCAGCATCGTGATCATCACGGCGGTGTCGCCGTCGGTGATGCCGCCGTTGTACATGAAGTAGCGCTCGAACGCCTTCGCGGCGGTGCCGTAGGGCTCGGGCAGGGCCGCGATGCGGGCCTTGTACTGGCGGTACGCCTTCTTGTCGTCGAGCGATCCGGTGATCATCTCGTACCACTTCGCGGCCATGACTACTCTCCTTCTTCCTTGACTGATTCGATGCGGTGGTGGAGCTGTTCGATCCGTTCTGCGAGGAAGCTCCACGTCCTCCAGAACTCTTCGAGGTACTCGCCGCCCTGCGCGTTCAGCGAGTAGACCTTGCGGGGCGGCCCCTTCTCGGATGGGACCTTCTCGACGTCCACGAGGCCACGCTGCTCGATCCTGACCAGGAGCGCGTACACGGTGCCCTCGACGATGTCGGTGAAGCCCTCGTCGCGCAGGCGGGCGGTGATCTCATACCCGTACGCCGGCCGGACGGCCAGGATCGCGAGGACGATGCCTTCGAGCGTGCCCTTCAGCATCTCGGTCGACTGCTTGCCCATGAACCCCTCCTTCAACTACTCGGTGTTGCTGACTACTGGTACATAGTAATCACAAGTACCGGTAGATAGCAACACTGAATACTGATCCACGGCGGCGGCGCGGCACGGCGGCGGAGACCGCCTGATCGAGCGCGAGAGGATCGGGAGATGCCCGCTGAACCCCTGCCGCCGCGGTTGGTGACGGCGCCGCCCGGCGCCAGGCGGCGCTAGCGTTGCCCTCATGCGTACGCTGACCGTCTGCAACTTCGTCACCGTCGACGGACGGTACGAGGACGACGACCACGACATCGTCTCGTTCTTCGAGCACCAGCATCCCGACTACCACGGGGCCGACACGTTCGATCACCACACCACGAGCCTGCTCGCCGCCGCGGACACCCTCCTGCTCTCGGGACGACGGTCGTCGCTCGGGAACCTCGAGTACTGGGCCGGCGTTCGCCGCGACCCCGACGCCACCGCGATCCGGCGACGGTTCGCCGAGCTGTTCGACCGGGTGGAGAAGGTCATCGTGTCCGACACCATCACCGCTGCCGATCTCGAGCCGTACGAGCGGACCCGGATCGTCGCGGTCGCCGATGCGCGCCAGGAGGTCGCGTCACTCAAGCAGGCCGAGGGACGTGGCATCCTGATCCTGCTCGGCCGCATCCTGTGGAACGACCTGATGCAGGCCGGGCTCGTCGACGAGTTGCAGCTTGTCACCTTCCCGCTGATCGGCGGCGGCGGCGTCTCCCTCTTCGACTCGCGGCCCCCGATCGCGCTGAAGCTCCTGGAGGCCCGTGCCTGGCACGAGTCGGGGAACGTGCTGATGCGCTGGAGGGTCGACCCGGTGTCCTAGCCCCGCGGGCGCTCCTTCACCGTGGACACTCGCACGTAGTCGAATTCGGCCGTCAGCTGCAGCGACGCATCCTGGAGGCCGTAGGCGACCAGGGCGATCTGCATGTCGTCACCGAGCGAGTGGGTCCACGTGCCGCCCTCCACCCAGGTCTGACCGTCCCGACTCGTGTACGCCGTGTACGCGTGGGTGTCGCCGCCCGCCTCTCGTCGCTCGGCGCCCGAAAGTCGTTGCACGACGATCCGCAGGTAGGTCCAGTCGTCGCCCGGAGGGCCCACCACGGTGTTGCCGTAGCGTGCCCAGCCTTCCGGAGCCACGGGGATCTCCTTCGCGAACTCGGTCTGCCGGGTGTTCCAGATCGCCGTCTCGGTGAGCTTGATGTAGGCGTCGTCGCTCCCGTACACCAGGATTCCTGCCTGCGCGTAGTTGAAGCAGCATCCGCCGGGCACGTCCATGCGCACCTTCGTCTCGACGACGAAGTCGCCCTTCGGGGCGTCGCGGAGGAGGACCGCCGCGGTGTCGACGTCGACGTAGAGGTCGGCCGCCTGGATGGGAAGGCGCAGCACGCCGCCGGACACCGTCGCAGTCGGCGCGACATCGGCGCGCTGCCACGTCCACGCGTCGTCGAGCGTGTCGCCGTCGAACTCGTCCGAGTACTCGGGCAGCTCGCGCTTCGGCTCCTGCGTCGCGGCGGGCTGATACCGATGGCGGGACTCCTCACCCGGTTGACTGGCGGGCGCGGGCTGTCGGTCGTCGGATGCTCCGGCCCCACCGTTCACCGTGGGCCAGCCGTCGACCCAGTCGATCGCGTCGAGCAACGCCGGGCGCTTGGTGAAGCCCGGATCGAAGGCGAAGAACGGGTCCTGCTGGTCGACGGCGTGGTAGATGGTCCACCAGTCGCCGTTGGCGTCCTGGAACACGGTGTTGTGGCCCGTGCCGACCCAGCGGTTGCCGTTCATCGTGAGGAACGGCGTCCCGCCGGTGTTCTCGGCGAGGAGCGAGACGCCCTCACGGTCCACGAACGGGCCGAACGGGTCGGTCGATCGGCCCACGAACACGCTGTAGCCGGTCAATGCGCCGTTGCAGCAGTTGGTCGCCGAGACGAACAGGTAGTAATAGCCGTCCTTCTCGATGACGTTCGCGCCCTCGTACTTGTTGTCGATCGCCACCATGGTGGCACCGGCGGTGTCGGCGGTCGCGCCATCCTCCGTCAGCTGGAGCGTGGTGCCGAAGATCCCGCCGTAGTAGCTGCCGTAGTAGAGGATGCCCGAGTCGGCGATGGTGTCGCCGAGCACGTCTGGATCGTACGTCCACAGGAAGTTGCAACCATCGCCGTTCTGGCGCGGTGCCACGACCGGCGTGTCGGAGAAGGTCCACGGGCCGGTCGGATCCGTGCTCGTCGCGACGCCGATCGCACTGTCGCTCGGGCACCCCTCGACGCCGCTGACCGCGCTGGTCGTATTCGTCACGACCACGAACATGTAGTACTGGTCGAAGGTGCTCGAGTAGACGACGTCGGGTGCCCAGAGCGCCGCCCCCGGCTCCGCCCAGCTCGGGAGTTGCGTGAAGGACTCACCGACGTAGGTCCAATCGACGAGGTTCTCCGAGGTCATGACCGGCACGCGACGGAAGATCGGGGCGCCGTTCGCGTCGAGGTCCTCGTCGTTCAGGGGATCCGTCGTGCAGTACAGGTACCAGGTGGTGTCACCCGGGCGCTGACCGTGCAGCACCGTCGGGTCGGCGCAGCTCTCGACCACTCCGTCCCCCGGGATCTGCGGCGCGAGCGGATTCGCGTAACTGCCGGGGTTGCCGCCACGGCGCTCGACGCTCGACGGAGCCTGAGCCGTGTCGGCCACGGCGATCCCTGCGGGAGCGGCGATCGCGAGCAGCGATGTGCACACGGTCAGGGCGATCAAACGGATGCCACGGGACTTCTTCATCGAAGGATCCTCCACCTCGCACGGCGCGTCGCGCGTGCCCTCTCCAGCGAAGGACGCGGCGCCTCGTGCCACGCTATTCGCAGGAGTCGGATGTACGACAGGGGGTTGCGCACGCGCTCGGACGACCGGGTCACGTCGACGCAGGCGCCCGGGTCACGTCGACTAGGCCTCCGGGTCACGTCGACTCAGGCGCCCGCCCGCCCGCCTCCGGGCTCGGCTCCCGTGATGGCGAGCAGACCGGCAAGGCCGGCAGGCGTGCCGGGCCAGTTCCGTTCGAGCGCCTCCACGCCGGCGTGCTTGACCGCGAAGCGGAGCGCGACGGCGACGATGATGGCGTCGTCGAGATAGCCGATCACCGGAATGAAGTCGGGGACGAGGTCGATCGGGATGATGAGGTAGACGAGCAGTCCCGACAACCACCAGCGCGTGGCGCGTGGCACCCTCTCGTCCGTCGCGAGGCGCTTGATGAGTCGCACCACATCGGGTGCGAGCCGTGCGACCTCGCGCCAGTCGATGCGTCGACCGGTGCGTCGGTACTGGATCACCAGCGCGATGATGAGCGCGCCCCAGAGCAGCACGATACCCCCGACGACGCCGAGCAGGACCTCGAGCCAGGTCGGCATGGCGTTCCTGCACCCTGCTCGGGAGCTAGACCTGCACCATGTCGGTGAACCGGGAGAAATGCCCGTGGAACGCCACGGTGATCGTGCGGGTCGGACCGTTCCGGTGCTTCGCCACAATGAGGTCGGCCTCGCCCGCGCGTGGGCTGTCGCGCTCGTAGGCCGACTCGCGGTGCAGCAGGATCACCATGTCGGCGTCCTGCTCGATCGAACCCGACTCGCGCAGGTCGGAGAGCGCCGGCATCTTGTCGGCGCGCTGTTCGGGCCCACGGTTGAGCTGCGAGAGCGCGAGCACCGGCACCTGCAGCTCCTTGGCGAGCAGCTTCAACGCTCGTGAGAACTCCGAGACCTCCTGCTGGCGGCTCTCGACGCGCTTGCCGCTGGTCATGAGCTGCAGGTAGTCGATGATCACCATCTTCAGGCCCACGCGCTGCTTGAGACGCCGGCACTTCGCGCGGATCTCGACGAGGGTCATGTTGGGCGAGTCGTCGATGTAGAGCGGCGCGTCGTTGATGCGGCCGCGGGTCGCCGCGATGGTCGTCCAGTCGCGGGAGTCGACGGTGCCCTTGCGCATCATCTGCAGGGGCACGGATGCCTCGGCGGAGAGCAGGCGCATCGCGATCTCGCTCTTGCCCATCTCGAGCGAGAAGAAGATCGATGGCAGGTCGTGGCCGATCGAGGCGGCGCGCGCGAAGTCGAGCGCGAGGGTCGACTTTCCCATCGCGGGACGCGCGGCGACGATGATCATCTGGCCGGGGTGGAACCCGTTGGTGAGGTCGTCGAGGTCGGCGAAGCCGGTCGGCACGCCGGTGAACTTGCCGTCGGTGTGCTTCGCCGCCTCGATCTCGTCGATGGCCGCGGTGACCGCCTCGGTGAGCGGCACGTAGTCTTCGCTCTCGGTGGAGCCGGTGACGCCGTAGATCTCGGCCTGGGCGTGGTTGACGAGCTCGGTGACCTCGCCCTCGCCGGCGTAGCCCATCTGCACGATGCGGGTGCCCGCCTCGACGAGCCGGCGCAGCAGTGCCCGCTCGGCGACGATCGAGGCGTAGTAGCCCGCATTGGCGGCGGTCGGCACGAGGCTGGTGAGCGTGTGCAGGTACTCCACCCCGCCGGCCCGCTGCAGCTCGCCGGTCTTGGTGAGCTCATCGGTGACGGCGATGACGTCGGTGGGTTCGCCGTGCGAGTAGAGGGTCAGGATGGCGTTGAAGACCACCTCGTGCTTCGGCACGTAGAAGTCGACGCCGCGCACCGTCTCGATGACATCGGCCACCGCGTCCTTGGAGAGCATCATGCCGCCGAGGGCGCTCTGCTCGGCGAGGAGGTCGTGTGGCGGCGTGCGTTCACCCCGGTGGTCGCCGCCGTCGTGCGAGTCGGCGAGTCCGATGTGCGCGATCGACAACTCATGACCTCCCAGTGGTCTTCGGGCATGCAGAGCGCCCACTCCTCAGTGTGAAGGGAGGAGCTGACATTGCGATCGCGGGCCGGGTAACACTCGCCGATCTTGACGCTGCTTCACGATATGGAAGCCGTGCTCGCAGCACAAGCCAGCCTGTGGATAACTCTGGGGACAATCTGGGCGAAACGCCGCCGAAGCTGTGCACCCAGCCTGTGGAGAACTGTGGAATTCTTGTGAATTACATGGCTTGAATTTTGTAACTATCAGGCGTTTTGAGTTTCCACACCTGTGGGGGAAAACTTCTTCAGAAGTCCACGGATGCCGCATGCACACCTGTGCACAACCATCTCAGGAAACTCCGAAGCTCAGCTTGCGGGCGAGCACTCCGGAGTGGTAGACCAGTGCGGTCAACGCATGGGGGAACCCGGTCGTCGAGGGGGACGGACGGGCCATCGACCGCGCTCGGAACGCGCGCCTCCGGCAAGCGGTCCATGATGTCGCCGGCGCCACGTCGCGAGACGAGAACGGCGGCCCGGGCCGAAGCCCGAGCCGCCGTCTGCGTGCCGTTGCGAACTACTTCGCGGCGACCACCTGGAGGGTGATCGTGGCGGAGAGCTCATCGCGGAGGCGAACCGTCGCCTCGTGCTCGCCGATCGACTTGATCGGCGTCGAGATCTCGATCTTGCGCTTGTCGACCTCGCCGAGGCCGGCGGCCTGCACCGCAGCCGCGACATCCGCCGTCTTGACCGAGCCGAAGAGGCGGCCGCCGTTGCCGGCCTTGACCGTCAGCTTCACCTTGGTCGACTCGAGCTTGGCCTTGAGGGCCTGCGCGTCCTCGAGGGAGTGCAGCTCGCGAGCCGTGCGAGCGGCCTTGATCTGCTCGACCTGCTTTTCGCCGCCACGGGTCCACGGGGTCGCGAAGCCCTGGGGAACCAGGTAGTTGCGCGCGTAGCCGTTCTTGACCTCGACCACGTCGCCGGCGGTGCCGAGGCCGGTGACCTCGTGCGTGAGAATTACCTTTGCCATTGTCGTGCTCCTTAGCGGCCGGAGCCCGAGTAGGGGAGGAGCGCCATCTCGCGTGCGTTCTTCACGGCACGGGCGATGAGGCGCTGCTCCTGCACGGAGACACCGGTGATGCGACGGGCACGGATCTTCCCGCGCTCCGAGATGAACTTGCGAAGGGTGGCGACATCCTTGTAGTCGATGACGCCGACCTTGATCGACTTCGCCGGGGCGGCGTTCTTCGCGCCCTTCCCGCGGCTCGGCTTGCGGCGGTCGCCGCTGCTCTTTCCAGCCATTGGTTTTCCTGTCTTGTGGGTGCGAGTCGGCCGTGCTCGTTGCGAGGACCGGCCCGCCGAATATTAGAAGGGAGTCTCGTCGCCGTAGTTCGTGCCCGGCGTGTTCCAGACGTCGCCGCCGCCGCCCGACTGGGCTGCGGGAGCGCTGGGCGCCCACGCGTCGTCGGACTGGCCGCCCCCGAAGGAGCCACCGCCGCCGCCGACCGCGCCGCGGCTCGACTGCGCACGCGTGACGGAGGCGGTCGCGTACCGGAGCGAGGGGCCGATCTCGTCGACCTCCAGCTCGATGGTGGTGCGCTTCTCGCCTTCCTTCGTCTCGTAGGAACGCTGCTTGAGACGCCCGGAAGCGATGACCCGGGAACCCTTGGTGAGTGAACCGGCGACGTGCTCGGCGAATTCACGCCAGCAGCTCGCGCGCAGGAACAGCGCTTCACCGTCCTTCCAGTCGTTCGCCTGACGGTCGAACGTGCGAGGAGTGGACGCGATGGTGAAGTTGGCAACCGCGAGGCCGTTCTGCGTGTAACGCAGCTCGGGATCTGCAGTGAGGTTGCCCACCACGGTGATGATGGTCTCGCCGGCCATGAGGACTAGGCGTCCTTCGAGGCGGGGGCCTTCGCGGCGGCAGCAGCCTTCGCGCCGGCCTTGGCGGAAGCGGCGGCCTTCTTGGCAGCCTTCTCCTCCTGGGCCTTCGCGTGAGCGGCGACCTGGGCGATGGCCTCTTCGGCGCGGAGCACCTTGGTGCGCATGACGGCCTCGCTGAGGTTCAGCTGGCGGTCGAGCTCGTTGGTGGTCTTGGACTCGGCGGTGAAGTCGACGACGGCGTAGATGCCCTCGTTCTTCTTGTTGATCTCGTAGGCCAGGCGACGACGTCCCCAGATGTCGACCTTGTCGACAGTGCCGCCATCGTTTCGGATGACGTTGAGGAACTTGTCAAGGCTGGGAGCAACGGTGCGCTCGTCGATCTCGGGATCGAGGATGACCATCAGCTCGTACTGGTGCATGACTAACCCACCTCCTTTGGACTCAAACGGCCGCAGTATCTCTGCAGCAGGAGGGTTGTGCATACGTCGCTCCGAGGAGGCCGCACAATCGCGGCGCACGGGCAACCTTGACAGTCTAGCGGATTCCTCACATTCTCCGCGAACCGGGCAGCCACCCCGGGCCTTGACCGCCGGCCGAAGCGGGGCCACGCTGGCCCCGTGGAGACCGCAGCAGAGCTCGCCGAACGCTTCGACCGACGCGCCCCCGACTACGACGGGTCGGCGATGCATCGCGGACTCGCGCAAGCGGTCGCCGACTTCGTCCGCCTCGGCGGTGTGCGCGACATCCTCGACGTCGGCACGGGCACGGGCCTGGTGTTGCGGTCGCTGCCAGCCGGCCCGTGGCGGCTCATGGGCGTCGACCTGTCGCCGGGCATGGTCCAGGTCGCCCGGGCCGCGCTTCCGAGTGCGAGATTCGAGGTCGCGGACGCCACGAGCCTCGACCTCCCCGACGCCTCCGTCGATCTCGTCACCTGCGTCACGATGGTGCACCTCGTGCCGGATGCGGCCGCGGCGATGCGCGAGTGGCGGCGGCTCCTCCGGCCCGGCGGATGCCTCGTGCTGGCCACGTTCGCCGACGACAGCCCCTCGTGGCACGGCCCGACGCCCCAGACCGGGTACTCGCCGGCCGATGCGCACGCGCCCTTCGGCTCGTCCGAGGCGCTCGAGCGGCTCGCCGCGGCATCCGGACTCGTCGTCGACCGCGTCGCCGAGTGGGAACTCCGATCGGCCGACGGCGCGCCGGAGTACCGCTGCCTCATCACCGAGTTCGGGTCCGACGGTCGGTGACCGGCCGGGCGCCGGCCGGGTGCCGACCC
>NZ_WJSP02000350.1 GCF_009720255.1 Agromyces humi
CGAGACTGGCGGCGAGCCAGGTCGGCAGCGCCCCCGGCTGCACGGTCGCTGCCGCGGGGCGGAGGACCGATGAACGCGTCACAGCCCATGTCGGGTCGGGTCGCCGTCGTGACCGGCGCGACCGGCGGGATCGGGAAGGCCACCGCGGCCGGCCTCGCCGCTCTCGGGGCTCGCGTCGGCATCGTCGGGAGGAGTCCCGACCGGCTCGCGGCCACCGCCGCCGAACTCGGCGGCCGAGCCGGCTCCGGCGCGATCGACGTGTTCGAGGCCGACCTCTCGTCGCAGGAGCAGGTGCGCAGGCTGGCCGCCGAACTCGAGGAGCGCTACACCCGCATCGACGCCCTGGTCAACAACGTCGGCGGATTCTGGGCGCACCGCCATGTCACGGTCGACGGGCTCGAGCTGACGTTCGCCCTGAACCACCTCGCGCCGTTCCTGCTCACGGGCCTCCTCCTCGACCGGATGCGGGCACACGGGGATGCCCGCATCGTCGCCGTGGCGTCGAGCGCGGAGTCGCTCGGCCGGATCGACTTCGATGACCTCCAGGGCACGCAGCGCTACTCCGGCCAGCGGGCGTACAACCAGGCCAAGCTCGCCGACCTGCTGTTCACGTTCGAGCTCGCACGTCGGCTTCGCGGGACCACCGTCACCGCGAACGCCGTGCACCCGGGCGTGACCCGCACGGCCTTCGGCGCCGAGGACCAGGCGCGGCTCTACGCCTCGATGGGCGGCCTCGCGCGCCCGTTCATGCGCTCTCCCGAGCGCGGCGCCGACACGGTCGTCTGGGCGGCCTCGTCGCCCGAGCTGGACGGGACGAGTGGGCAGTACTTCCATGACCGCCGCGTGAAGCGGCCGTCACCGCGCGCGACCGATGAGACCACCGCGAAGCGGCTCTGGCGGGTCAGTGAGGAGTTGGTCGGCCTCACGTGGTGAACCGATTCGACCCCGACGGATGCCGCGAGCCGGCGTGCTTCGCGAGCCCGCGGCATCCGGCCACCTGTTCGCGACCCCCTTGCGGTCGACCGCCGTCATGTGAGACTTTCGATGCGATGTTGACGTCAACATCCTGGACCCGCGGCGCATCGACGCGGCGCGGATGATTGGAGACCGATGAGAAACGCACTCGGGATCGCCCTCGGGGCGGCCCTGCTGCTGGCTGGGGCGGCACCGCTGCCGGCCGTCGCCGCTCCCTCGACCGGCCCTACCGGTACGAGTGAGTTCCGCGGGGTCAACTGGGCGGATCCGCGCGACAACTACGCCGACGACGAGGTCGTGCCGTCGGGGCTGAGCACGGGCGACGACTACCGCACCACCTACCGCAAGGCGTCCGACCTCGTGCTCGAGTTCCGGCACGAGGTGGGCGCCAACACGGTGCGCCTGCCGATCAACCCGTCGAGCGTGGGCACCGCCTGGTGGGAGTCCTACCAGGGCGCCATCGACGCGGCCACCCGGCACGGGTTCAAGGTCATCCTCAGCTACTGGGAGGGCGACGACGCGAAGGACGGGCGCGTCGACGACCAGGCCGCCTTCGACGCCATGTGGGACACCGTGGTCGACGAGTACGGCAAGAACCCGCACGTCTACTACGAGCCGATGAACGAGCCGTTCGGCTACACGCTCGACGAGTGGGTGTCGCTCACCTCGGGCTGGCTCGACGACCACTCCGACGTCCCGCGCAAGCGCGTGATCATCTCGGGCACGGGCTACAACGACGACGTCACGGGCGTCGGCGCGGCCGAGGAGCTCGACGGCACGCTGCTGTCGCTGCACTTCTACGGGTTCTGGGCCGACCACACCACCGAGGAGGAGTGGAAGGCGAACCTGCTGCCGCGCATCGGCGAGTACGGCTGGCGCACGGTCGTCTCCGAGGCGGGCTCCCCCATGACCACGGGCCTCAACTACGGCAACCACGAGGGCGACGTCTACACGTCGTACCTCGGCGCCCTCACCGAGGTGGCCCGCGATCAGGGCATCGGCATCGTCTACTGGCCGGGCCTGCGCACGAACGACGCCTACACGCTCACCGAGCTCGTCGGCGACGGCGACCTCGAGGTGACGAACGAGTCGGGGCTCGCCCAGCTGCAGTGGGGGTGGGGGCTGCTCAAGCAGGAGCAGCTCAACGACCTGCCGCCGGCCCCTCCCGGCGAGCCGCTCGTGAGCGTGCGCCACGGCGTCTGCGTCGACGTGCCCGGGTTCTCGACCACAGCGGGCACGACCCTGGGCCTCTGGTACTGCAACGGCGGCGGCAACCAGTCGTTCGACTGGACGGCCGAGCAGGAGCTCGCGATCTACGGCGACATGTGCGTCGAGCCGGTGGGCGGCGCCGTTGCCGGCAGCGCCGTGATGATCGCCGACTGCACCGGAGCCGTCGAGCAGCAGTGGCAGCTCAACGCCGACCAGACGATCAGCAGCGTCGCGGATGCCTCGCTGTGCCTGGCCACTCCCGAGAGCGAGTGGGGCGTGACGCTCGCACCGTGCGACGCGTCGTCGACCACCCAGCAGTGGACGCGCGGCTAGCGCACGAGCGCGGCTGACGAGGTCCGGGCGCGCCCGTCTCCATTCGGAGGCGGGCGCGTTCGAATGTGCCGGTGCCGGATGTCTCACCCGACATTGAACTTTCCGGTTCAGTGATCTACACTGAACCACATGGTTCAGCAACAGGGACTCGATCGGGCGTTCGGCGCCCTGGCCGATGAGACACGCCGCGGCATCCTCACCCGCCTCGGCGACGGGCCCGCCACCATCACCGAGCTCGCCACGCCGGCGGACATGACGCTCACCGGCATCCGGAAGCACGTCGACGTGCTGGAGGCGGCAGGGCTCGTCACCACCGAGAAGGTCGGCCGCGTGCGGCAGGTCCGGCTCGGCACCGAGCGGTTGGACGACGCCATGGCATGGATCAGCTTCTACCAGCGACTCTGGGAGCGCCGACTCGACGGCCTCGAGGCCTATTTCACGTTGCGCAATGGCGCATCCGACGGAACGAAGGGAACGGAATCATGACGGAACTGGACACGAGTGAGACCATCGGCCTGCGGATGACGCGGCAGCTGCCCGCGACGCCCGAGGAGGTGTTCGACGCCTACACCGACGCCGAGCAGCAGAAGATCTGGTTCTCCATCCTCGACGAGGAGCCCGGCATCGTCGAGATCGAGGTCGACCTGCGCGTCGGCGGCACGCAGAAGGCCGTGTGGGGCCCCGATCGCGACACGCTCTTCACCGAGGTGCAGACCTTCCTCGAGATCGACCGGCCGCACCGGCTCGTCACCGAGTCGACGGGCAACGACCCGAGCGGCCAGACCATGACCACCCACGTGGTCGTGACGTTCGAACCGCACGACGGCGGCACGCTGGTGACGGTCGAGCAGACCGGCTTCCCCACGCCCGAGATGCGCGACTTCTTCGAGACCATGGCCTGGGTCGGCGCGTTCGACCGCATCGAGGCGTACCTCACGCGGCGCTAGCCGCCGGCGCGGGTGGCGTCGAGATGACGCGAACCGTCCTTCCCAGCGAGCGGAAGGACGGTTCGCGTCATCTCGCGGCCCGCACGGGGCCGGTGCCGGTGCGCGGCGTCAGTCGGTCGTCGCGGTGGTGATGTGGGCGGCGAGCGCGCTCGTGGGGGCGACGGCGGCGAGCGCGGCGGCCCCGTCGAGCGGATGCGCCTCCGCCACCCGCACGTCGGCCCCGGGCACCGTCTCGTGCACCACCGCCGAGAACGCCTCGGCGAGTACGGCTCCCCCGAACACCCCGCCGACCGCGCGGATGCGGGGCGCCGCGGCATCCGCTTCGCCCACTCGACGAAGACCCGCGATGACGGATGCCGCGAGCTCACGAGCCCCGGCCGTCACGATCGCCACCGCGACCGCGTCGCCGCCCGCCGCCGCCTCGGCCACTGG